>NZ_JAXCIS010000139.1:0-49757 GCF_034044025.1 Pseudomonas sp. SED1 | reverse complement strand
GCGAGCGTCCTCAAGTGTTCCTCACTTGCAGCCTACGACTGCCTTCAATGCTAAAGTCCATCCCTCGATTTTGCTTTTCCCAAGGAAGCCGTTATGCCGGATGCGACGTCCCTCAGTGCTGGATTCATGGTGGTTCACGGCAACCGCCTGGATGAGCTGCGCAGCCTGGTTGTCAGCTGGATGCGCCGTTACCCACTGGCTCCCCTGGAAAACGAAATCGCCCTGGTACAAAGCAACGGCATTGCCCAATGGCTCAAACTGGCACTGGCCGAAGACCCTGAAGACGAAGACATGGGCGGCTGCGGCATCGCTGCGGCTATCGACGTACAACTTCCCGGCAGCTTCATGTGGCAGCTCTATCGCATGGTCCTGGGCAAAGACGAGATCCCGCCCAAGTCCCTGCTCGACAAAGCCCCACTGACCTGGCGCCTCATGCGCCTGCTCCCCGAACTGATCGACCAGCCCCACTTCGAGCCCCTGCAACGCTTCCTGACCCACGACACGGATCTGCGCAAACGCTACCAACTGGCAGAACGCCTCGCCGACCTGTTCGACCAATACCAGGTCTACCGTGCCGACTGGCTGGAAGATTGGGCTGCGGGTCGGCATCAACTACGCAATGGCCGAGGCGAATCCAAACCCCTGAGCCCAGCCAACTGCTGGCAAGCCGAACTATGGCGTGCCCTGCTGCTGGATGTCGGAGAGGAGGGCATGGCCCAGAGTCGCGCCGGCGTTCACCAGCGCTTTATCGAGCGCATCAACACCCTCGAAAAAGCCCCGGTTGGCCTGCCCTCCCGCGTGATCGTTTTCGGCATTTCTTCCCTGCCAGCCCAAGCCCTGGAAGCGCTCGCCGGCCTCGCCCGTTTCAGCCAAGTGCTGCTGTGCGTGCACAACCCTTGTCGCCACCACTGGTCCGACATCGTCGCCGACAAAGACCTGCTCCGAAACGAATACAAACGCCAGGCGCGCAAAGCCGGAATGCCGGTCACCATCGACCCGCAAACCCTGCACCAGCACGCCCACCCGCTGCTCGCTGCCTGGGGCAAGCAAGGTCGCGACTACATCAACCTGTTGGGCAGCTACGACGACCCCAACAGTTACCGCTCGGCATTCCGTGACGGCCGCATCGACCTGTTCAGCGAGAGCGAGCCCACCACCTTGCTCAACCAGCTCCAGGACGACATCCTCGAACTGCGACCGCTCAACGAAACCCGCGAACTCTGGCCTGGCGTCGATCTGCAGCGTGACACGTCCATCCGCTTCCACATCGCCCACAGCGCCCAACGCGAAGTAGAAATTCTCCACGACCAGTTACTCCAGCGTTTCAGCGCCGACCCCACGCTACGTCCACGGGATATCATCGTCATGGTCCCCGACGTCGACAGCTACGCGCCGCACATTCGCGCCGTATTCGGCCAGCTTGAAAGAAGCGACCTACGCTTTATTCCGTTCACCCTGACAGATCAAGGCCAGCGCGGCCGCGACCCATTGCTGATCGCCGTCGAACACTTGCTCAAGCTCCCCGACAGCCGCTTCCCGGTCAGCGAAATCCTCGACCTGCTCGACGTCCCCGCCCTGCGTGAACGCTTCGCCATCAAGGAGCGCGACCTGCCGACCCTGCACCGCTGGATCGAAGGCGCAGGCATCCGCTGGGGCCTCAACGCCGAACAGCGCGCCGGTCTCGGCTTGCCTCAGGAGCTGGAGCAAAACAGCTGGCGTTTCGGCCTGCGCCGCATGCTCCTGGGCTACGCCGTCGGTACGGGTTCGGCCTGCGATGGCATCGAGCCTTACGATGAAATCGGTGGCCTCGACGCCGCACTGATCGGCCCGCTGGTCGCACTGCTCGACGCACTGCACGACGCCCACCAGGCACTGTCACAACCCGCCGCGCCGAGAGAGTGGGGCGAGCGCCTGCAGAACCTGATGCAGTTGTTCTTCCTTCCGAGCAACGAGCACGATGACTACCTCTTGGGGCAGCTTGAGCAACTGAGAGAAACCTGGCTCGAGACCTGCGAGTCCGTCGGCTTGCACGACGAGTTACCCCTGACCGTAGTCCGTGAGGCCTGGCTGGCTGGGCTCGACCAGGGCCGCCTGTCCCAACGCTTCCTCGCCGGGGCTGTCAATTTTTGCACCCTGATGCCGATGCGTGCGATCCCGTTCAAGCTGGTGTGTCTGCTGGGCATGAACGACGGCGACTACCCGCGCGCGCAACCGCCGCTGGACTTCGACCTGATGGGCAGCGACTACCGCCCTGGCGACCGCTCACGCCGTGAAGACGATCGCTACCTGTTGCTCGAAGCCCTGCTATCGGCCCGCGACCAGCTCTACATCAGTTGGGTTGGCCGCAGCATCCGCGACAACAGCGACCGCCCGGCATCCGTCCTGATTGGCCAATTGCGCGACCACATCGCCAGCGGCTGGCACACCACCAGCGGCGAACCACTGCTGGAAGCCACCACCCAGGAACACCCGCTCCAACCCTTCAGCGCCCGCTACTTCCACGAAGGTGATGAGCTGTTCAGCTACGCCCGCGAATGGCAGTTGCTCCATGCGGCCGCGGAAAATCTTCCAGATACTGGCAGCCTGGCGCCGTACATTCAGGAAGAGCCGCTGATCCTCGGCCAACTGCAAGACTTCCTGCGCAACCCGGTCAAACACTTCTTCAGCCAGCGCCTGAAAGTGTTTTTCGAAGCCGCCGAAGTTCCGCTGGAAGATGAAGAACCCTTCGTCCTTGATGCACTGCAGCGCTATAGCTTGAGCGACAGCTTGCTCACGGCGGCACTCACGAGCCCCGACAACCTCGACGGAGCCCTTAACGCCCAAGCCCTGCGGTTGCAAGGCAGCGGCTTGTTGCCCATGGTCGGTTTCGGCGAATGCCTGCGCAAAGAACTGATTGAGCCCTTGCCGGATCTGCTGCAACGTTATCAGCAACTCCTGGCTCTCTGGCCAACACCGCACACCAGCGCCGAACCGATCAGTTTTGAGCATCAGGGCATCCAGCTGGAAGGTTGGATCAGCGGCCTGCACCAACGCAGCGACGGCAGCTTTTTAAGTGTCACCGCCATTCCTAACAGCATCGGCTCGATCAAAACCCGCAAGTGGCATCGCCTGATTCGCCCGTGGGTGAACCACCTGGTGGCCTGCGCCTGCGGGCTGCCATTAAGCACCGGCCTGGTTGCGAGCGACGACACCCTGCTATTGGCCCCGCTGGAGCAAGCCACCGCCCAGGAACTCCTCGGTAACCTGCTGCTCGCGTGGAAAACCGGAATGAGCGAACCACTGCCGATCGCCGTTAAAACAGCGTTCGCCTGGCTCGGTCAAACCGACCCGGCCAAAGCGCAAGCCGCCGCCAGCAAAGCCTATGAAGGCGACGGCCAAACCACCGACGGCGAGCGCCGCGAAAGCCCTGCGCTTACCCGGCAGTTCCCCGACTACGCTGCCCTGCTGGCCAGCGAAGAATTCGAAGGCTGGTGCGAAACCCTCTATCGACCGTTGATCAACGCCCCCTGGCGATCACTCACCAGCGCGGAGGCCAGCGCATGAGCGGCACAAAACCCCTGGCCCTGGCGTTCCCGCTCAAGGGTAGCCAACTGATCGAAGCCAGCGCCGGCACCGGCAAGACGTTCACCATCTCGGCGCTTTACCTGCGCCTGGTACTTGGCCACGGCGGTGACGAATCGGGCTTCGGCCGCGAGTTGCTGCCGCCGCAAATTCTCGTCGTGACGTTCACCGATGCCGCCACCAAAGAGCTGCGCGAACGTATCCGCATCCGCCTGGCCGAAGCCGCGCGTTTTTTCCGCGAAGAAATCGAAGAACCCGATGCACTGATCGCCGAACTGCGCGACCAATACAGCCCCGAACAATGGCCCGGCTGCGCCAATCGCCTGGATATCGCTGCCCAATGGATGGACGAAGCCGCCGTCTCCACCATCCACAGTTGGTGCCAGCGCATGCTGCGCGAACACGCCTTCGACAGCGGCAGCCTGTTCACCCAGACCCTGGAAACCGACCACAGCGACCTGCTCGGCGAAGTGCTACGCGACTACTGGCGATTGTTCTGCTACCCGATGCACGACGACGCATTGAACTGGGTGCGCAACAATTGGGGCGGCCCGGCAGCCCTGATGCCACGGGTACGCGCGTTGTTCAATAGCGAGCGGCCCACGGATGAAACTCGCGACCCCGCCGAGCTGATCAACGAATGCCTACAGGAACGCCGCCAAGCCCTCGTCGCGCTCAAGGCACCCTGGCAACAATGGGCAGAAGAGTTGCGCAACATTTGCTTGCACGCCGTCGCTGCCAAAGCGGTCGATGGTCGCAAGATGCAAGCGCGTTACTTCGAGCCCTGGTTTGAGAAGATCAGCGCCTGGGCGGCAGATGAATCCCTTGAGCAACTGGACATCGGCACCGGTTTCACCCGCCTGACGCCCGACGGTATGGCCGAAGCCTGGAAAGGCGAACCACCGCACCATCCGGGTATCGACGCCATGGCCAGCCTCAAGGCCAGCCTCGACGCCCTGCCAACGCCGGATGCCGCCGTGCTGCAACACGCCGCTGGCTGGGTCGGAAAACGCTTCGAAGAAGAAAAGCGTCGGCGCGCCGAAATGGGCTTCGACGACATGCTGATCCGCCTCAACGCCGCGCTGCAGGCCGACGGCGGCGAACGCCTGGCCAGTGTGATCCGTGAGCAATTCCCGGTCGCCTTGATCGACGAATTCCAGGACACCGACCCGGTGCAATACAGCATCTTCGACAGCATCTACCGCATCGAAGAAAACCACCTCGACAGCGGCCTGTTCCTGATCGGCGACCCGAAGCAGGCGATCTACGCCTTCCGTGGTGCCGACATCTACACCTATCTGCGCGCGCGCCAATCCACCACCGGCCGCCATCACACTCTGGGCACCAACTTCCGTTCGAGCCATGCCATGGTCGAGGCGGTAAACCATGTGTTCCAGCGCGCAGAAAAAGGCCGTGGCGCGTTCCTGTTCCGTGAGCCCGACGGTACGAATCCGGTGCCGTTCCAGTCGGTATTGTCCCAAGGCCGCAAGGAACAACTGCAGGTCAACGGTCAGACGTTGCCCGCGCTGAACCTCTGGCACCTGCCCACCGACCAGCCGATCTCCAGCGTGCTCTACCGCCAACAGCTGGCCGCGACCTGTGCCAGTCAAATCGTCGCATTACTCAACGGCGGCCAGCAGGGTACTGCCGGATTCCTGAGCAAAGACGCTAGCTTCAAAGGCGTGCTGCCGTCAGATATCGCCATCCTCGTGCGCGACGGCAAGGAAGCCCAAGCTGTGCGTGGTGAACTGGCCGCCCGTGGTGTGCGCAGCGTCTACCTGTCTGACAAGGATTCGGTGTTTGCCGCCCAGGAAGCCCACGACCTGCTGGCCTGGCTCAAAGCCTGCGCCGAGCCGGACGTCGAGCGCCCACTGCGCGCTGCCCTGGCCTGCGTTACCTTGAACCTGTCACTACCCGAATTGGAACGTCTGAACCAGGACGAACTGGCGTGGGAAAAACGCGTGATGCAGTTCCGCGACTACCGCACCATCTGGCGGACCCAAGGTGTGCTGCCGATGCTGCGTCGTCTGTTGCACGACTTCCAATTACCACAAACCCTGATCACTCGTAGTGATGGCGAACGGGTGCTGACCAACCTGTTGCACCTCTCGGAGTTGTTGCAACAGGCGGCCGCGGAGTTGGACGGCGAACAGGCATTGATTCGCCATCTGGCTGAACATCTCGCGCTCTCCGGGCAGGCTGGCGAAGAGCAGATCCTGCGTCTGGAGAGTGATGAGCAACTGGTCAAAGTGGTGACGATCCACAAATCCAAGGGGCTGGAATACGACCTGGTCTTCCTGCCGTTCATTTGCTCGGCAAAACCGGTGGATGGCAGCCGCTTGCCGTTGCATTACCACGATGCAAACGGCAGATCCCAAGTCAGCCTCAGGCCCACCGCCGAGTTGATCGCCCAAGCCGACGACGAGCGCCTGGCCGAAGACCTGCGCCTGTTTTACGTGGCGCTGACCCGGGCCAAACACGCTTGCTGGCTGGGGATCGCTGACCTGAAGCGCGGCAATAACAACAGCTCGGTGTTGCACCTGTCGGCCCTGGGCTACTTGCTCGGCGGCGGTGCTTCACTGGGTGAATCCGCCGGCCTGACCCGCTGGCTGCTCGACTTGCAGGAAGGTTGCCCTGCGCTGCATTACTCAGAGATACCCGAAGCCGATGCGGTCATCTTCCACCCGCCGCGCAACGAAGCCACTTTGCTTGCGCCGCTGTTGCCCAAACGCAAGGCCGCAGAAAACTGGTGGATCGCTTCCTACAGTGCTCTGCGCATCGGCGAAAGCATGAGCGCCGCCAGCCTCGAAGCACCGGAAAGCCCACAAGCGCAGAAGCTGTTTGACGACGAACGCCTCGACCCGGATGCACCGCGTGAAGTACCGGCTTCCGGCGGCGATATTCACCGTTTCCCACGCGGGCCAAACCCCGGCACCTTCCTCCATGGTCTGCTGGAATGGGCGGGCGGCGAAGGCTTCGACGTTACCCCGGAGGCCATCGAAGATGCGGTCGCTCGCCGCTGTAACCGGCGTGGATGGGAAGGCTGGATCGGCACCCTCAGCGGCTGGCTCGGGCACCTGTTGCAAGCCCGGTTGCCGCTGGATAACGGGCAGTTGGCCCTTAGCGAGTTGCAGCACTACCAGATCGAAATGGAATTCTGGTTCGCCAGTCACAAAGTCGACGTCCTGGCGCTCGACAAACTGGTGTGCCAGCACACTCACAAGGGCGTATCCCGCGTGTCGGCTGAACCTGTGCTGCTCAACGGCATGTTCAAGGGCTTTATCGACCTGACGTTCGAGCACGAAGGCCGTTACTACGTGGCTGACTACAAATCCAACTGGCTCGGTCCCGACGATTCGGCCTACACACAACAGGCCATGGAACTGTCGATCCTCGATCATCGTTACGACCTGCAATACGTGCTTTACCTACTGGCCCTGCATCGCCAGCTCAAGGCTCGTCTGCCGGATTACGACTACGACCGCCATGTCGGCGGTGCGTTGTACCTGTTCCTGCGGGGCACTCATTCCGCGAGCCAGGGTGCGTATTTCACCCGTCCGCCTCGGGCATTGATCGAAAACCTGGACCTGCTGTTCCAGGGTAAACCGCTACCACCCAAAGCCGAGCCCGCCTGGGAACAAGGAGAGCTGCTATGAGCCTGTCGCCGTTACCGCTCGAGGCGCTGACGCCCATCAGCCGCGCCGCCGACCTGGTGCAATTGCTCGACCTTTGGGTGCAGCGCGGCTGGTTGCGCGCATTGGATAAAGCCTTCGTCGGCTTCCTCCACGAGCTTGATCCCCAGGCTGACCCCCTGGTGTTGCTGGCCGCCGCCCTGACCAGTCACCAACTGGGCCATGGCCATGTGTGCCTGGACCTGTTCGAAACCCTCAAGGCTCCGGATTTCGCCCTGTCGCTGCCGCCCGAAGGTGATGCGCAAACGGGCGTCATGCTGTTGCCATCGCAATTGCTCGACGGCCTGGATGGCGCTCACTGGTGCAACGTCCTGGCCGCCAGCCGCCTGGTGGCACTGGCCGTCGACGGCAGCGCGGACGCGCAAAGCCGGCCACTGGTGCTGTCGGGCAAACGCCTGTATTTGCGCCGCTATTGGACTTACGAACGGCGCATCGACAGCGCCTTGCGCCTGCGACTCGCCACCACCGAAAGCGTTGCCGACGATCTGCCCGAACGCTTGAATCGGCTGTTCGACCAAGCCCCGCCAGACGGTGTCGTCGACTGGCAAAAACTCGCCTGCGCCTTGGCCACACGCGGTGCATTCAGCATCGTCACCGGCGGCCCGGGCACCGGTAAGACCACCACGGTGGTGCGCTTGCTCGCGCTGTTGCAGGCGCCAGCGGTAGAGAGCGGTAGCGCGTTGCGCATCCGCCTGGCGGCACCCACCGGCAAGGCGGCCGCGCGCTTGACCGAGTCCATCAGCCAGCAAGTGCTGTCGCTGAAAGTACCGGATGCGGTGAAGGAAAAAATCCCGACTCAGGTCACCACCGTCCACCGTTTGCTGGGCAGCCGACCTGGCACCCGACACTTCCGGCATCACATCGGCAATCCGTTGCCCCTGGATGTATTAGTGGTGGATGAAGCCTCAATGATTGACCTGGAAATGATGGCCAACCTGCTGGATGCCTTACCACCCCATGCCCGCCTGGTGCTGCTGGGTGACAAGGACCAGTTGGCCTCGGTCGAGGCCGGCGCGGTGTTGGGTGATTTGTGCCGCGACGCCGAAGCCGGTTTCTACAGCCCGCAAACCCGCCTGTGGCTGCAACAGGTCAGCGGCGAAGACCTCCGCGCCAGCGGCCTGCAGGAAGACCTCGACGGCAGTCATCCATTGGCGCAACAAGTGGTGATGCTGCGTTACTCGCGGCGTTTTGGCGAAGGCAGCGGCATCGGCCAACTGGCCCGTTGGGTCAATCAGCAAAATCCTGAACAGGCCCGCAAACTGCTGGCTGCCCGCAGCCATGCCGATCTGTTTTGCGTCAGCCTCAAGGGCGAGCACGACCATGCACTGGAGCGCCTGGTGCTGGACGGCCATGGTGACGGAGCCCACGGTTATCGCTATTACCTGAAGCTGCTGCAGGCCGCGCGCCCGTCCGTAGAGACGCCACGGGATGACGAGGCCTGGACGCTCTGGGCGCAAAAGCTGCTGAAAGCCTTCGACGCGTTCCAGTTGCTCTGCGCCGTCCGCAAGGGCCCGTGGGGTGTCGAGGGCTTGAACCTGCGCATCACCGCGGCGCTGCTCAAGTCCCGGCTGATCGACAGCGATCAGCAGTGGTACGAAGGCCGCCCGGTGTTGATGACTCGCAACGACTACGGCCTTGGCCTGATGAACGGCGACATTGGCATCGCCCTGAAACTACCCGAAAGCGCCGGCGGGCCGCAGGTGCTGCGGGTGGCATTCCCGCGCAACGATGGCCAGGGCGGCGTGCGCTTTGTGCTGCCCAGCCGGCTCAACGACGTCGAAACCGTTTATGCGATGACGGTGCACAAATCCCAAGGCTCTGAATTCACCCATACCGCACTGATTCTGCCGGATGCCCTGAACCCGGTGCTCACCAAAGAGTTGATCTACACCGGCATCACCCGCGCCAAGGACTGGTTCAGCCTGATCGAACCCCGAGGTGGCGTGTTCGAAGAGGCGGTGAGTCGCAAGGTGAAGCGCTTGAGTGGGCTGATGCTGGAGCTGGGAACTTGATCGTTAAAGAACCTGACCAACGGGTCATCTAAATTTTCTGATCCAAATGTGTGATTTTTCTTAATAAAATGTCGGAATCCTCCTGGGTGTCGCCTCGGGGGTTTTCTGCTGTTGTGCTATCGTTGCGGCATCATCCCGAGAAGATCTTAGAGAATCGCTGCATGAACGTGGCTGTCTCGCCCACAGAGCGAAGTTTGAGCTGGAGACGAATGCTGCTGTTGGCGCTTCTGTGGATCTTCACGCCTCTCGCTTTTGCCCAGCCCCCCGCCGACATGGCCGATCACCGGGCCAAGTCTGTCACGCAGGTGGTCCTCGGAATCCTCAGTTATGCCCGCTGGCCGGTAGAGCCCGCGCAATTGCGCCTGTGCATCGTCGGGCCGACCCAATACACCGATGACCTGGTCAAAGGCACCACCCAGGCTACCGGCCGTCCGGTAGTGGTCCAGCGTTTGCTGGCTGACCATCCCGACATTGCCAGCGCATGCGACGCCGTCTACATCGGCCAATTGACCAGCGAGGAGCGCAGCCGCCTGTTCACCGCATTGGCCGGCCGTCCGGTGCTCAGCATCAGCGAAGGCGGTGACCAATGCACCGTGGGTAGCCTGTTCTGCCTGCGAGTGGCCGACGAACAGGTCTCCTTCGAGGTCAACCTGGACTCCGTTGCCCGCAGCGGTGTGCGCATTCATCCGAGCGTACTGCAACTGTCCCGCCGTCGAGCGCCGGGCTCATGAGAGTTGATAAGGCGCCAGTGCGCCCTACTTTGCGTTCGGTGATCGGGCGTGGGCACCTGAGCCTGGCGCTGATGGCCGTCAGCATGGCCAGTATCTCCCTGACCCTGCTCGGCGTACTCGCGCTACGGGTGTATGCCGACCACAACCTGCACCTGATCGCCCGCTCCATCAACTACACCGTGGAAGCGGCGGTGGTGTTCAACGACAGCGCGGCAGCCACTGAAGCATTGGCCGTGATTGCCTCGGAAGAAGAGGTGGCCGAGGCAGAAGTCTTCAACGTTGAAGGCAAGCAACTGGCACATTGGGAGCGCCCGGAAACCGGGATGCTGTCGATGATTGAGCTGCAGTTGGCGCATGCGCTGCTTGAACAGCCCATCACCCAGCCGATCCTGCACCAGGGCCAGGTCATCGGCAGCGTGCACCTGACCGGCCATGGCGGCAGCCTGTTGCGCTTCCTGCTCAGCGGCCTTGCCGGGATTTTGGTGTGCACCGCCCTCAGCGCCTGGGTTGCGCTGTATCTGGCGCGGCGCCTGTTACGCGGCATCACCGGGCCGTTGCACAGCCTGGCGTCGGTGGCCCACGCCGCCCGCAGCGAGCGGGCCTTTGACCGGCGCGTACCGCCGGCGCAAATCGCCGAACTCGACAGCCTGGGCAACGACTTCAATGCCTTGCTCGACGAGCTGGAAGCCTGGCAGACCCACCTGCAAAGCGAAAACGAAACCCTCGCCCACCAGGCCAGCCACGACAGCCTGACCGGGCTGCCCAACCGAGCGTTCTTCGAAGGTCGACTGATCCGCGCCCTGCGCAGCGCCGCAAAACTCAACGAGAAGGTCGCGGTATTGTTCCTCGACAGCGACCGCTTCAAAGACATCAACGACAACTACGGCCACGCCGCCGGCGACGCGGTATTGGTGGCAGTGGCTGCGCGCATTCGTGCGCAACTGCGCGAACAGGACCTGGTGGCACGCCTGGGCGGCGATGAATTCGCCATCTTGCTGTCGCCCCTGCATAGGCTTGAGGACGCCCAGCGCATTGCCGAAAAAATCATCGCCAGCATGGACGCGCCCATTGCGCTGCCCGGCGACACCCACGTATTGACCTCACTCAGTATTGGCATTGCCATCTACCCTGATCATGGTGCCACCCCCGGTAACCTGCTCAACGCCGCCGACGCGGCGATGTACCAGGCCAAACGGCTCTCCCAGGGTGGCCAGCAAACGGCGGAATCCGAGTCTCCCGCCGCCAACGTTCAACACAGGAGTTGATCCCTTGTTCTCGACCGCACGCTTTTTATTCATCACCTTGCTCGTGGCCATGCTCGCCCTGAGTGGCTGCCAGACACCGCCGCCCAAAGGCCTGACACCGGCGCAAATCGCGGTGCTCAAACAGCAAGGCTTCGAACTGACTGACGAGGGCTGGGCCTTCGGCCTCTCGGGCAAGGTCCTGTTTGGCAGCGACGTCGAAAGCCTGAATGCCCCCAGCACCGAGATCGTCCAGCGCATCGGCAAGGCGCTGCTGGGTGTGGGCATTGAGCGCGTACGGGTCGACGGCCACACCGACGCCTCGGGCAAGGAAACCTACAACCAGCAACTGTCCCTGCGCCGGGCAAAAAGCGTCGCACAGGTGTTGGTGGGCGTTGGCATGAAAGAAGAAAACGTACAACTGCGCGGGCTGGGCAGCAGCGAGCCGGTGGCGTCCAACACGACAGCGGCGGGGCGCACCGAGAATCGCCGGGTGTCGATTGTGGTGATTGCAGACTAAGCCGACGCCCTCGTTCGCTCTATGGAATGCGTTCAAAAATGTGGGAGCGGGCTTGCTCGCGAAGGCGGTGGATCAGTTGATGTATTTGGCGACTGACACACTGCTATCGCTGGCAAGCCCGGCTCCCACATTTATTTAATCCGCAAACCTCATCTCCCGCGTTTCCCCCATCAACAACGGCTGATTCTGCTCCGTCACCTCACGGATGTAATCCCACAACAGGGTGATCCGTTTCAACTTCCTCAAATCCTCGCGGCAGTACATCCAGAACTGCCGCGTAATGTTGATCTCCTTCGAAAGCACCGGCAGCAACCGCGGATCCTGCGCCGCCAAAAAGCACGGCAGGATCGCCAGCGAGCGCCCTTGCTGCGCCGCCACGTACTGCGCGATCACGCTGGTACTGCGCAAGCTCGCGCTGGCGCCGGGCACCACGTTCGCCAGGTACAGCAGCTCCGAACTGAACGCTAAATCATCCACATAACTGATAAACGGGTGTTCGGCCAAATCCGCTGCCCGGCGGATGGGCGGGTGCTGGTCCAGGTATTCCTGGGTCGCGTACAGCTGCAGCTTGTAGTCGCACAGCTTGCAGCACACGTACGGCCCATGCTCCGGCCGCTCCAGGGCGATGACGATATCCGCCTCGCGCTTGGACAGGCTGATGAAGTGCGGCAGGGGCAGGATGTCCACAGAGATCGCCGGGTAGGTGTCGACGAAGTGGCTCAGTTGCGGGGTGACGAAGAAGCTGCCGAACCCTTCGGTGCAGCCCATGCGTACGTGGCCGGACAACGCCACGCCGGAGCCGGAAACCTGTTCGCAGGCCATGTGCAAGGTGCTTTCGATGGACTCGGCGTAACCCAGCAAACGCTGGCCTTCGGTGGTCAATACGAAGCCGTTGGTCCGGGACTTTTCAAACAGCAGAGTGCCCAAGGATCCTTCAAGGGAGGTAATGCGCCGCGACACGGTGGTGTAGTCCACCGCCAAGCGCTTGGCGGCGACGCTGGCCTTGCGGGTGCGGGCGACTTCGAGGAAAAACTTCAGGTCATCCCAGTTCAGGGAGCCTAGTGACGTGATGTTTTTTTGCATATTGGACCGGCTTTTATGTGCGTTCTTATTAGAAGTTTGCACATCTATACTCCAAAAACAGTCCGAACGCCTCATCCTCAAGGCGATTCAACGCCTTGGTTCTCTGCATACCTACAAGAATTGGAGACCACATGAACGCATCTGCCGATATTTCCGTGCAACAGGTCAAGCTGCTGATCAACGGCGAGTGGGTCGAGTCCAAGACCACCGAATGGCAAGACATCGTCAACCCCGCCACCCAGCAAGTACTGGCCCGTGTGCCTTTCTCCACCCCCGAAGAAGTCAACGCTGCCATCGACGCCGCCCATCGCGCCTTCCAGACCTGGAAGCTGACGCCGATCGGTGCGCGCATGCGCATCATGCTCAAGCTGCAAGCCTTGATCCGCGAGCACTCCAAGCGCATCGCCGTGGTCCTCAGCGCCGAGCAGGGCAAGACCATTGCCGATGCTGAAGGCGATATTTTCCGTGGCCTGGAAGTGGTCGAACATGCGTGCTCCATCGGCACCCTGCAGATGGGCGAATTCGCTGAAAACGTCGCCGGCGGTGTGGATACCTACACCCTGCGCCAGCCGATCGGCGTCTGCGCAGGCATCACCCCGTTCAACTTCCCGGCAATGATTCCGCTGTGGATGTTCCCGATGGCCATCGCCTGCGGTAACACCTTCGTGCTCAAGCCTTCGGAGCAGGACCCGCTGTCGACCGTGCTGCTGGTTGAGCTGGCAGTCGAAGCCGGTGTGCCAGCCGGTGTGCTGAACGTGGTTCACGGCGGCAAGGATGTGGTGGATGCGCTGTGCACCCACAAAGACATCAAGGCTGTGTCCTTCGTCGGCTCGACCGCCGTGGGTACTCACGTCTATGACCTCGCCGGCAAACACGGCAAGCGCGTGCAGTCGATGATGGGCGCCAAGAACCACGCCGTGGTGCTGCCGGACGCTAATCGTGAGCAAACCCTCAACGCCCTGGTAGGTGCCGGATTCGGCGCGGCCGGTCAGCGTTGCATGGCAACTTCCGTGGTGGTGCTGGTAGGCGCGGCCAAGCAATGGCTGCCGGACCTCAAGGCCCTGGCGCAAAAACTCAAGGTGAATGCCGGCAGTGAAGCCGGTACTGATGTGGGCCCGGTGATCTCCAAGCGCGCCAAAGCACGCATTCTCGACCTGATCGAAAGCGGCGTGAAAGAAGGCGCCAAGTTGGAGCTGGATGGCCGCGGCATCAAGGTTCCAGGTTTCGAAGACGGTAACTTCGTCGGCCCGACCCTGTTCTCCGGCGTGACCACCGACATGCAGATCTACACCCAGGAAATCTTCGGTCCGGTGCTGGTGGTGCTGGAAGTCGACACCCTCGACCAAGCCATCGCCCTGGTCAACGCCAACCCGTTCGGCAACGGCACCGGCCTGTTCACCCAGAGCGGCGCGGCAGCGCGTAAATTCCAGAGCGAAATCGACGTCGGCCAGGTCGGCATCAACATCCCGATCCCCGTGCCAGTTCCGTTCTTTAGCTTCACCGGTTCCCGCGGTTCGAAACTCGGCGATCTGGGCCCGTACGGCAAGCAAGTGGTGCAGTTCTACACCCAGACCAAGACCGTCACCAGCCGCTGGTTCGACGACGACAGCGTCAACGATGGCGTCAACACCACCATCAACCTGCGCTGATCGAGGAGACGACCATGAAGATTGCATTTATTGGCCTGGGCAACATGGGCGCGCCGATGGCGCGCAACCTGATCAAGGCTGGCCACGCGCTGAACCTGTTCGATTTGAACCAGACCGTGCTCAAGGAACTGGCCGAACTGGGCGGCACCATCAGCGCCTCACCGCGTGCGGCAGCAGAAGGCGCCGAGCTGGTGGTGACCATGCTCCCGGCCGCGGCCCATGTGCGCAGCGTATGGCTCGGTGAAGATGGCGTGCTGGCCGGCATTGGCAAAGGCGTGCCGGCGGTGGATTGCAGCACCATCGACCCGCAAACCGCCCGCGACGTAGCGGCGGCGGCGGCGAAACAAGGCGTGGTGATGGCCGACGCCCCGGTGTCTGGCGGTACCGGCGGCGCCCAGGCCGGGACGTTGACCTTCATGGTCGGCGCCACCCCGGAACTGTTCGCCACCCTGCAGCCAGTGCTGACGCAGATGGGCCGTAACATCGTTCACTGCGGTGAAGTCGGCACCGGGCAAATCGCCAAGATCTGCAACAACCTGCTGCTGGGTATCACCATGGTCGGCGTCAGCGAAGCCATGGCCCTGGGCGATGCGCTGGGCATCGACACTCAAGTGTTGGCGGGAATCATCAACAGCTCCACCGGGCGCTGCTGGAGTTCGGACACCTACAACCCATGGCCCGGGATTATCGAAACGGCGCCGTCGTCGCGGGGTTATACCGGCGGGTTTGGTGCGGAACTGATGCTCAAGGACCTTGGGCTGGCCACTGAAGCCGCCCGCCAGGCGCACCAGCCGGTGATCCTCGGCGCAGTGGCGCAGCAGTTGTATCAATCGATGAGCCAGCGTGGGGAAGGGGGCAAGGACTTCTCGGCGATCATCAACAGCTATCGCAAGCCCCAATAGGGGATTTTCCGGGAACTGTGGCGAGGGGGCTTGTCCCCCGTCGGGCTGCGCAGCGGCCCCAAAAAAAGCGGGAGCGCTACGCACTGGAGCGCCAGCCCGGTCCAACGGGGGCAAGCCCCCTCGCCACAATGGCTGTCAGGCAAACACAAAATACTTACGCACCGTCTCCACCACTTCCCACGTTCCCTTCATCCCCGGTTCCACCACAAAGATATCCCCAGCCCGCAAATGGATTGGCTCCAGGCCGTCGGGGGTGATCACGCAGTAGCCTTCCTGGAATACCGGCTTCATGAAGACCATTGACACCACCTGACTTCATGTCAGCCTATGGACATTCTCAGGAGATAGCGAATGGCACGAATTGAATATATAAGGCTCAGCCTCCACCGACCCCATCCCAACGGCACATCGCTGCCGCTCGTCACCCCCGTTATTTCTGATTGCATGGAAGTTATTGAAAATGTTCCCCAAGCCTATTGGATTGATGGCACGCCTTGGCATGAGGCTAATCTTTGGTTTCTCCACCGGGGTCGAGCTGTCCATTTGCATATGAATGCCATTGCGACGTTGCACGCATGTGCAACCTCTCTAAAGCTATATATGGCCTATTTGGAACGTGAGAAGGCCAATTGGTGGCACTTTCCGAAACAGTGGAACGAAAACATACTTCTTCGGTATCGCGGCTATTTGATTGGCCTACGACAGAGCGGCGAGCTGGCATCGTCCACAACTAAAAGGCGTATGGCCGATATTCTAGTGTTTTACAAGTGGATTTTAGAAAAACGTCTGCTTGACCCAGAATTCGCGCCGTTTGAAGAAAGATCGGTGTACAAACGAGTGGATCTCTTCGCAGGGTTCAAAAAAACATTAACTATTAAAGTAAACAGCTTGTCTATTCCAGATGTGAGAAATAGTAATGGTCTAGAAGATGGGCTATTGCCCGTCGCTAAATCTGTGAAAGATAGGATATTGTTTGTAGCTAAAAGTCATGCGAGCGTAGAGCTGCATATGATGTTGCTCATAGCTTTTTCTACAGGTATGCGTTTAGGGTCAATATGTGACTTGAAAGAAAAAACTATTGATAATGCGTTAAATACCTGTGATCGGCGCGATCTTTTTGCGTATTTGCATCTGGGGCCGAATGTCAAAGGCGCCGCAGTCAAAACAAAATTTGATAAGGAAGGAAGTGTAATCATCCCGATGGAGGTGCTTTTTGCTATTAAAAGCTATATGTCTTCGGTAAGGCGACTTGAAAGAAAGATGAAATCTGATGATTCTGTAAAAGAGTTAATTTTTCTGAATCGGTTCGGTCGGCCTTATGTGCGGGGAGGCAAGGATAAAAGCAGCGTAATAAATGTAGAAATCATGCGCCTGAAAAAAAGCGCGCGATCGTTAGGCACAAACTTTGATGATTTTAAATTTCATCGAGCAAGAGCAACCTTCGCCAGTGAGGTAGCGGCTACAGGTATAACCATATATGGGCCGCAAAAAATGCCAATGATAATTGGTTTGGTTAGAAAGCTTTTGATGCATAAAGATGAGCAAACTTCGTTAGCTTACGTAAATTTTGTTTTGGAAGAAGGGATACTAAAAAACTGGGCGAATGCTTTTTTTGAAAAACATATGCTGGCTGGGTAGTATTATAAATAATGAGCATTATACCTGACTTAACATTTCCGATGATGCGTTACAGTGCCCTACATGTCCCCCATGACCTTAAAATATTTCTTTATGTCGGAGCAGCAAAGCTAAAAGAGCGAGATGCGTATCGTCGGTTGTCGGAAGGTTTGCTTGATCCGCCCTTGATGAATAGATTACCGCTTGTTGAAGCCCTTCATGATTTCTTATCGAGCATCATCACTGGTGGGCGGTCCAAGCGGACATTTGCTGCACACTACAGTTGCCTGAAAGAGTTGTTCTCTTACATTGATGATGAGGATCTTGCAATTGATATAGGTAGTGCTGAAGTAATATTTATTGCTTGGGCCAATGAGGTTTCACAGCGCGTACAAAGAAATAATATTGCTAGAGCAACTGCGTCCTATTGGGTTTCAAAGGTCGCGAAATCTCTTGAAGATGTTCTCAGCACAAAGTCTTCCGCTCTTATAAAAAAAACACGGTTGGGAAAAACAAAAAGCGGTCGAAGCAGTTTTTCCGTCTCGGCGAAACATAAAAAATTTGAGGAGACGCAGGAGTTTACATCTGATTTGCTTGACCTTATAGAGCATCTGTCCGGCAGCGATTCGTTGTCAATGTTGCCACTCAGATTAACTACTAAGCTAAGTGAAAAGGTCGATTTCAATCGTGGTGGTAATGGACGTAACTTAACGGTCAATAAGAATGCCGAGCAAGGCCTGGAATTGAATTGCCAAGTAGGAAACTTTCAAAGCGAACGTGCCTTCATGAATCTTCGTATGATGTGTGAGTTCCATTATTTCATTTTCTTCACTGGGGCAAATCTTATAGACGCTTGGATGCTAGAACTGGCATCTATTAAAGGTTGGGTGGAAGAAAATGGAAGGCGTTACCGTGTTTATAAAGAGCGTAAAGGGGGCGAAGTAAAATATAAAATATATGAAAGGTTTGTACCGCATTTTGAAGCTTACCTGGAGTTTCGTTCGATGGTTGTTTTGGTGCGTCCTTCACCAAGGCTGTTCCCTTTCATCAGAATGGATAACGAGAATCAATCGGATGAATTCCAGGCCCGGCCGTTACGGCTGCTTCTGAAACGGTTGGATCGCCAGTACATATCTCCTAGTGCGATGCGGAAGTACCTGCTGAATGATGTATTCGAGTATTCAAAAAGTGACAAGATCGCGGCGGGTGTTGGTCAGCACGGCGTCAGCACGTTTATTAAGTCCTACATAGCTCCAAATTTAGAGGTCGCGGCGGTTGAGTGGACTAGGTTTTTCGGTGCTGTTGAGCAAGGTTTAGTTTCGGTAGCGCCCGGTAAATGTAGTTCATTAACGCCAATAAAGTTGCTTGCAATGGAACATTTAGGTGCTGAGCCAAATTGCGAAAACTCAGCGGGATGCTTGTTTTGTGAGCAGTACCGTGGGGTTGCAAGTTTTGATTATATATGGTCGCTGCTTAGCTACCGTGTTATAAAAAATAACGAGGGCTTCTTTGATAGTTCAAATATTGGAAGTGGCATGTCGTCTTTGCTAGCTGTGCTGAAAAGAATTGATCAAATTGTCGCAGGCTTTAGAGTCGAGAATGATACATGTGAACTTTTGTACTTAGAGGCATTGTCTCGCTGTGCTGAGTATGATTATCATCCAAAATGGTCGGGTTATATCGAATTGATGGAATTGACGTGAAGGTTGAGTACTTTAGCAATATGCCCCACGAAAGTGTTGTAGTTGATAGTCTTAGCTATAGGTTAAATAGCTTTCCGCCGCCTGATGATTTCCCAATGGTGTGTGATGCCCAAGGCAATGTGATCAGCAGATATGACGCTGATTATTATGATTACTCGCTGATATATAGAACGCCGTTAATTGTCAGGATAGCGAACAGCAAGAATCAACGTTACCCAATAGGCGCGAGTAATCAAGACTTACTGAGAAAATTTTCCGCGTATATGCAGTTTGGCGATGTAGGGATGATGTCGCCTAGAAGCATGGCGATGAAGGTGGATTTCTTGAGGAAAATAATATATTTCTGTGAATCGAAATCTATAGATCTTCAAAGCCTGCATAAATTTCCATTCGTTCAAATAGACTTGATAAGGTGGCTCATTGAAACGTCTCCGTCAAAAGTGAGGGGGTGTGTTGTTGTATTCAAAACTATCAATGAAGGAAGGCGAGTATTAAATTTTAATGTGTTCGACTCTGCCCAGTTGGCAGCGTTTGAGGAGTTAATTAGTGATGAGCATGCTACTGTTCAAACTCCGTATATTCCCTCTAGAATTTGGAAATACCAACTAAGTCGTTTGGATTATTTCCTTCGGAAATATTTAGAGCATCAAGAAATTTTCGAAAAGATGTATCAGGAGATACTTGAAGCCTATGTGCATAATTGTGGGAGTATAGAGGTCGCTACTCGTTCCGGAGCTATTAATAAAAAGTCGCCATTTTCTAGTGATATTGGAAAGTCAAAAATTAGACTTGGTTCGTTTTCGGAGTACGCCAAATCTAAGGGTGTACATAAAGTGATCAGCGAATTGATTTATGATCAGGTACCTGCCGAGCTAACGCCATGTGCTGGAGCTAAACCGTTTGGGCGTTACTTTAATGCATTGACATTTATCGGGAAGATTTATCTCATCAATTATAGTGGCATGCGCGTGTCAGAGGCTGCGGGGTTGCGTGCGGATGCTTTCTACAGCGATATAATTGGTAGCGAGAATGTATGCTTCTTAAAAGGCGAAACTAGTAAAACTATCAGAGATGATAATGCGTTGTGGGTGACATCCTCAATGTCGGAGAAAGCCATCCGTGTAATGACCTCAATTGCAAGGTTGCGGATGAAAGTTGCCAAATTGGATACGCGGATCGATACGCCTCCCGAACTACTCGAGAATCCCTACCTTGAAGTTTATGGGCTAGAACCGTGGCTGCCTTCGAAAAAAGTTATTTCTGAAAGATCGATGGGTGTTCGCTCATGGTTAACCTATGGTCAATGGCGGCAACGATGTCCCGGTTTGTTTGAAGAAAATCAAATAAAAATAACTGTCGAAGACTTGAACGAAGCGCTACTTGCAACGCCCAATCTTGACGTTGAAAGGTATGGGGTTGGCCAATCATGGTCTTTTGCCTATCATCAACTTCGTCGTACCTTGTATGTCAATGCTTGTCGGTCAAGTCTAGTAACGGAGCGTTCTGGGCAATGGCAGCTTAAGCAGTTGTACGTAAGTATGACTAACTACTATGGGCGGAATTATTCAAGCATTGAGTTAAATAATGGCTTTAAAGAGGAGTTTTTAGGAGAGTTACATAAGCAGTTAGCTTTCGCTGCTCTTGAGTTGAATGGTGAAAATTATGTTTCGTTGCTTTCTGAAAAACACAAGCAGTCAGTCTTGAGTTTTTTGAATGATAAAGACGTAAAAAAACTAATTAAACTTGTTAGTGAGGGTCGCTTCAGTTTTCGTAAAAACTTGCTTGGTTTGTGTTTTTCAAATTCACCTTGCCAGTATGGAGGGTTCGATAATATCGTAAATTGTAATACTTGCAAGGAAGGGCTCGTCGATAAGGGGAATCTCGCGAAGCTTGAACGGTTTATTAAGCTTATCGCGTTCGAACTAGAGCATGAGCTCAAAGGGAGTCCCAGGTATGAAAGCCTCGAGGCTCAGTATAGAGTAGCTGCCAACGTTATAGAGGTAATCACAATTGGTTGATCATGATATGGGCGAAGCGGAGAAACTCTTCAAAGCTGCTTTCGAACGGCTGAAAGCGAATGTGCCCGTTATTTTGTCACCAGGGACAGCTGTGTCCCAGAACAATGTGGCGAAGGAAGCTAGCAGAGATCCATCGGCCCTAAAAAAGAACAGGTATCCCCACCTGATCAAGGAAATCAAGGCATACGTGGCTGAGGCTGGGTTTCTCAAGCCAGAATCGGCAGGGCATCGATTATCGGTTGCTAAGCGCGTTCAAAAAGAGCTCAAGGAGCGAGTTGCATTGCTGGAGTCGGATAGGGACCTGGCGCAGAGTCTGTTGGTGCAAGCACACGAAACCATCCTCAAGTTGACGAAGGAAAACGAAGCCCTAAAGGCTCAGCTTCCACCTTCAAATATTGCTGAGCTCAGCCGGCATTCCCGTCTTCCACGTAGCGGTGAAGGTTGCCAGTAATTTATCAGCCAGCCGCCTGCGTCAGAGCGGCGGGAAGTACTCAAAAAGTGGCGTTGCAAGGCAATTGAAGAGCAGCCACACACAATCTAACCGATAAATTGCTTTCCGATGCCATACACACGTAGCTGACGTGACGGCGCGTTGTGCGCCGGGGAGGGCCTGTTGGACCAGTTCATTCACAATTGATCGAGGGGAACACGCCAAGGGGCCAATATTGGTGGGAGAGGCTAAGTGTTGGCCTTGTTCCAATATCGGTCCACCGTCGTGCGTCCAACGCCAAGTTTACGAACGATCTCTGCCTTGGTAAGCCCTTCGGACCGCAGGGATTGGATGGCTTTGCGATTGTCTTCAGCGCGTTTGCCTCTTACCCCTTGGCTCGCTCTACCATTGGCTTCGCCGTGTAATTTATCCGCCATAACATGGCCGTTGAACTGGGGCTCTTGGCTGGCCAGGTAACTTTCGAGGCCTTGACCTACTAGGCGGGCCTCTACAGTCAAAAGCACCAGACTAGGTGTGATGGCTAGACACTCGCACAACGACTTGAATTTCAAAATGGAGATTGCCTGCTGACCTCGTTCGATGCTGGCAAGGTAATCGCGATTCATCACCCGGGAGCAATCTTCCCGACTAAGCCCCGCAGCGACTCGTATTTCCCTCAGTGTCTGCCCCAGAGCCTCCAGATATTCCATCTCTCTTCCGTGTAGCCACAAAAGAGATAATAAGGCCACGCTTTGACACCCCGCATCGTGGGGCTATAACATGTATTGATGGTGAGATCGAGACGAGGTCTCTGTCTCTTCTCTCGACGAATTTCCCTATGTCGCGGGTACTCACGAGGTGCGGTTATCGAACCTCGTGCTGGCGATTTTTTCCAACCTAGGCCGCTGCAGTCGGTGCTGGCAAAACTCGCAATGGTGTACCAGTGATCTACGTGCTTGATTCCGAGGGCCGCGCAGTTAATGCGAGGTCGCACTGTGAAGTTGAAGGTCCATGCTTTCTTGCAACTATCACTTCAATCCGGACGGGAGCACGCGACCGTGCGGCAATGATCAATTGTGCCTATGAGCTTCAGTACTTCCTGGATTGTGCTGAGGACGTGGTCATTGAGGGGCTGCAGATGCTGTGCCCGCCAACTGTGAATGGCAGGGGCGTTTGGAGCTTGGAGGATCTAGTGCAGATCGTCTTTTTTCAAGGCGTTGAGACGAATGAAAGCGCCGTGGTTTATCGGACTTTGCAGGGCACCTATAAGCTTGGAGATCTGGACCTTCGCAGGAAAAAAACGCGTCATGTTTGGTTTTCAGAACGACGTCTCAGTTCGCATATCCCTCGAGTCTCCGACCGGGTTTTAGACCTTGGTGGGCAGCAGCTCTATGCCCCGTTGTACGTGAGTCCGATGCGGCAACCCCGTTGAGGCTGTCACGGAGCATGAGCCGCGCTAGAGCGGTTTTCACGATTAGACCCCGCTCGTTCCATCATCGCATGACATAGTTAGCGCTAGAAGGTAATGCCGGAACAGGTTCAGCCATACAATTTGCCACCCGACCAGTAAATTTCACGATACCCTTTTAGGGGACCATTAAGTTGACTGGGTGCGAAAAATAGATGTGAAGCTTTTCCAATTCGCCATGTGTTGCTGGGCAATCCCCCTTGGCATCCTTACCCAGAAGCCGATAGATAGATCGGAACCTGTATACGTACCTTGTCAAGTCATCTGCCCTGCGTGGACGCCATCTTCAGCATCCAACTCTGAAAAAGAACACCCCTTACGTTCAGAGAGAAAATCAGGTTTTTTTGGTTTCCGACGTTCGAAAAATGGTGGTGTGGGGCAGAGGTTACTTCGTTGCGTCTTATAGCCAGCCAGCGTAAGAGATCGTAGTGCCTACAATAAGCTATCACAGCCTTAAATTTACGGAGAGGTCATCATGGATCCAGGCAATGTGTCGGCCATTATTTCAGCGTTATCTGCCATAGGTGATGTTGTGCTAGGCAACTTTCTTGTGGCTGCTAAGGAACGTCGCGCAAAGCGTACTGAAGAGGGTCAAGATACGACCCCCCTCGGGGTCATTGTCGTGTCTCACCTGGATACGTACGCCGCTGGCTGTTTACACTTCGCATTTGACGATGGAACTCAATACGGCCGGCCGGGGAACGCGGCGAACATGCGCCAGTTGTGAAACCACCTGAGTTTCGACCGTTAGACATCAATATTGACTGGAAGCTCTTACCCACACAGCTTATGTATTCGATCCTTCGACTGCCCGATCAGCAGGCCCGGCTTGAAGGAAAACTCGATGCAATAAACGAGTTTGATCCCGCCCCGCCGGATTATGTCGAATACTTCCAAACCAGAAAACGAGAATATGCCGTACAAGGGCTTCAGGTATCTGTTCTTCAGTACGCCTGCAGGGCCATTTTTGATCTTTGATTTTTTCATGCTCTGAAATAGGAAAGATTTCGGCTGCACATTTTCTTGCGCGTGAAAATCAGGCTTCTATGCTGAGTGGATCGGTTTCGGCTATAACTTGTAAAATTAGATCGTGACCAATTGATTTTAATAAACTAAATAGTAATTTTCCAAGCGTATTTATCAGAGGGAGGGGCGGTTACAGGGCTTTATGTATTTGTCGCTGCAGCATTTGAGACAGGTCCTAGGGGTTAACAGGAATAAAATCGCTAATCTATGCCCCCCAGAATGCAGGTCAGCTGGCATTTCATTTAAAACGTAAGAGATAAAACATGTTGAAGGCTATGCCTGCGTTGCTGCTTGCCACTTTTGCCATCCACACGCCGATGGCAACCGCCGAGACTCATTGGTCATATGGCGAGAATAACGGCCCCGCGCATTGGGGCGAGCTTGGCAATAACCTGTGTGCATCGGGCACCCAGCAATCCCCGATCAATGTTGAAATGAAGCAAGTGAAGCCGATCAAAGGGCGAGAATCAGACTTAAAGATCAATTACCGCACGGCGCCGCTGGAGCTTGTCAACAACGGTCACACTATTCAGGCCAATG
Source organism: Pseudomonas sp. SED1 (assembly GCF_034044025.1). Lineage (NCBI taxonomy): Bacteria > Pseudomonadati > Pseudomonadota > Gammaproteobacteria > Pseudomonadales > Pseudomonadaceae > Pseudomonas > Pseudomonas sp. SED1. The sequence continues at coordinate 25,564 of NZ_JAXCIS010000139.1, read as the reverse complement.
TCATTGGCGGCGGCGCAGTCGACTTCAAGGGAAATGAGTACCGCCTGGTGCAATTTCATTTCCATACGCCTAGCGAGCACCAGATCAATCACCGGTCTTATCCGATGGAAATGCATTGGGTGAACCAAGACAAGGAAGGCCACTTGCTAGTGCATCGGCGTGATGCTCAAAGAGGGAAAAACCAACAAGGCATTCTCACAGTTCTGGCGCCAGCTTCCTGCTAATGAAGGGGGAAAAATAGCATTGGACGCCAAAACCTCGCCGGATCTTGGTCGCGTTTTCCCCAGTGCAAGCCACCACCTGTTCTACAAAGGCTCGCTGACAACGCCGCCATGTACAGAGGATGTGCAGTGGGTCTTGTTCGAAAAGCACATAGAGTTATCGAAAGCGCAAATTCATAAATTCCGTCAGTTGTTTCCCGAAAATCATAGGCCACCCCAGCGGACCAATGATCGTGAGGTTGATGAGGACTGAGGCGTGCTGGTTTTGAGGCGGCAGAGTATAAGTCGTTTTACACGCTGAAATCTGACGGGCACTGGGTCTGATCACGCAATACACTGTTACGCATGCCACTTATGTAAAGCAGGCCCCCACACTCAAGCCAAGTGTGGGGGCCTTTCTTTCGGCCCACGGAAACCAGAACGTAATCGTCCGGCCAAGTCACCTACCGAACTCCAGCATTAAGGGCGATGGTGTCCGCGTATTTTTAAGCGAACGCGATCACCCTTATCGCTAGGATTTCCATGCGCCAACATAGCTCTTATCCCAAACCGTTCAAAGTCTAGGTCGTCCAGAAAGCGCAATGCGGCAAGGTGTGATTGCGGGACGCTTACCGTCGATAAGCGGAAAATCCCAAATAGTGGTTGCGCGGCCATTTTCGGTTAATATTTTCTGAGTGTTCGGCGCACATTTTAAGAAAATCTTGGCGCGGTTAAGAAAATCTAGCCAACGACAGGGGGAAAAGTGGGAAATCTAGTGGGTTACGCCCATTAGATCAATGCGATCGAGCTACCCACTGGTGCGGCAGCAACTGTCCAACTTCACTGGCCCTCTGTGTCGGCAACCGCGTAAGCACATCCTTGAGATAGCCATACGGGTCATGCCCGTTCATGCGTGCCGACTGAATCAGGCTCATGTGCGAAATTGCACTCCACTTGACCACCTGATTGCATCGGTACTGACCACTCGTTTGCATTGCACTTGACCAGGCGTTTGCATTCGATCAGACCACCGATTGCATCGGATTTGACCAGCACGCTTAGTAAACATGATAGGTAGTGAGCGGCCCATTGCTGCCGCTGGCGACAGGCAGTCATCGGCCAAAAGCGGACTCTGGTCGCGATATTGCGTTCATTCAGGAGCTCCCGAGCTGGCGCAACTACGATGAGTAGTTTTTTTAAATAAAGAAAGGTGCCCGACGGCACCTCTCTATTTAGTTGCATTACTCCGAGGACGGGGAGAGCCGCTTACCAACCCATCCTCAGTCCTAGGTTCCCAGTGACGCCCTCCAGCTCATTGGCGTCCAAGTTGGTATTGTAGTCTGCGGCCAGGTACACGCTGACCGTAGATGACAGTTTGGCAACCACGCCTACACCCAGATCGGCGGAGAATGACTTGTGATCGCTCTTGATCCGGTCAACATTGTCATAGGTGACCGTGTCGCTGCCGCCGAAGGTCCGCCAGGCGTTGGCCCGCAGGTACGGTTCGATCGGCGTGTTCTGCACCAGGTAACGCCCCTTCAGGCGTGCGCCGAGGCGACCAGTCCAATAGTCCTGGGAGTCGAATGACACTTTGGAAATGCCGTCGTTCTGGCTGTCCATGCTGATCTGCTGGTTGATCATCTGCACCTGCGGCTCCACCACCCAATGCTCGGAGATTGCAATCGGATAGCCAGCTTCGGCAGACAACGCCAATGCATGCCCCTTGCTGTCCATCTTCACGCCACGGTCGGATTTGTTATTGCCGTCCAGGAGCGTGCCCATGGCTACCAGGTCCACATACCAGCCTACTTTGGGATCGGTGAGAGTCCAGTAGGCGCCGAAGTTGTCGCCGTCGAGTTTGACTCGGCCCGAACGACGGTCCTGGAAGCCTTCGGCAAAGCCTTTGACGTCGCCCCGCAGTTGGCTCTGGCCGACAAACAAGCCGAAGCGCTGGATCTGCCCGCCGCTGGTTTCAGACGCGTAGAGATCGTGGCCCACCTGATAGCCTTTGACCGTACCGTCGAAGCTCGGCGACACCGTGCCGGTCCAGCTCTTGTTGAAATCACTGCCATACGCACGGCCCCAGCCAGCCGGGACGGCGCCGGTTTCGCTTAGAAGGCTTTGTTCGCCCTGGCGGTCATGGAAAGTACCCAGCGCTTGCAGGGTCATCAACTGCGCCGCCGGTACGACCACCGAATACACCGGGACTTCCAGGCGATACAGCGGAATCGGGTCGGCACCTGCCACAGCCGTTGGCAGCGGCGGTGTGGTGGCGGCAGGTTCCGGCGATACTTCGGCAGGCACCTGGGTTGGCGGTGGGACCGGGGGCACGACCGGCGCGACAGGTTGCGGTGTTGGCGGCTCAACCGGTGGTTCATCCGGGTCGACTACCGGCGGCACGGGTGGAATCGGTGGCTCCGGCACCACCACTGGCGGTACCGGTGGAGGGGTTGGCACTGCCGGTGGCTGTACAGCCACCACAGAAGAACGCAGATACCAATTGTTTTCTGACCCGGCGGTGACACCGCCCTTGAACAGGTAGTACTGATAAGCGCCGGCAGACAGCGAGCCTTTCAAGGCAAAGGCATCGGTGGTACTGACCGCACCGTTGAGCGCCTGCACCACTTCGATCCCGTTGTTTTGGGTGAGGCCGCCAAGTCCGCCAAGGTTGGTGACCGCCAGTTGGGTGTTGCCGCTGATGGTGCCGTCCGAGACCACCAGTTTATCGCTGGCCGAGGAGTCATCCCCAAGCACGGTTTGCAGCCACAACTGGCCGTTGTTACCGACGTAGTTGCCGTGCACCGTCAGCGAGTCGGTGGCGCTGTTGCTGCCGGTGGTCATGTCGATGGTGCCGGCGTTGTTGAGGGAGGCCAACTGGCCGGCGGTGTAGGGCCGGATACTGCCTTGGATCACGGCCAGCACACTGGTGTTGTCGATAGAAAACGTGCCGGTATTACTGGCGCTGTCGCCGAGGAAAAAGTCCCCGGCCAGGTCGAAGTGTGAGTTGTTGTTGAGGTTGACGGTCTCCCAACCAATGTATCGAGAGGCCATACTGGAAGTGGTGTTGTCGAAGGTTAGTTGATCATCGCCCAGGCCGCCGTCGATGGATGGGGTGGCGCTCAATAGGCTTTCGGTCAGGCCACTGAGTAGCGCGGTATCGTTGCCGTCGCCCATCAACACAGAGGATTTGATCTGGCCGCCATTGAGCCAATTGAGCGTGTCGTTGCCGACACTGGCGCGGATCTCGCCGTTGATCACGCCGCCGCTGACGGTGATGCTGTCATTACCACCGCTGACGCTGATATTACCGCCAATGGTGCCACCTGAGACGATGATCCGGTCGGTGCCAAATCCGGTGACGAGGTTGCCGAGGATCGAGCCGCCGGACATGTCGTAGATGTTGTTATCCAGCTTCATGTCGACCCGGCCAATGGTGCCACCCGTTTGCTGCGCCACGTCGCCGTCTTCAAAGGCTCCGACGATGGTGCCGCCCGTCATCAGGAAGGTATCGCGGCCATCGCCTTGGGCAAGGGACTGGATCTGTCCTCCTGTCATGACAAAATCATCAATGCCGTTGCCCTGGGAAACCGCACCCGTGACCGTCCCGGCGCTGATACGGAAGCGATCGGCGCCGTCGCCTTGAGTGACGTTACCGACAATGCGCCCGGAGTTCATGTCGACGACGTCGGCGCCAGGCCCGGTGAGGATGTTACCGTTGATAGTGCCGGTGCCGCTGGCTGGGAAGGTCAGCGTATTGTTGCCCAGCAAGTCGGTGAGCCCCGTGGCGCTGGTGCCGCTGCCGCAGACGTAAGAGTCAACGCCGGGGCCGGGAGTGAGTACGCAAGCCGCTTGCGCCTGTTGTAGCGCAAGACTCAAAAGCGACAATGCTCCCACTTGAAGGAGTCCATTTTTTCCGACACGCAGCGCAAGGTGCATAAGTTCCCTCTCATAACGGCAATGTTATTCTAATAGTGTGCGAAAAATTGATTTTGTAGTTGTGTCTAGACCATAGGCACGATATCTACAAGTAAATGGGTATTTGGATTGACGGGTGACACGATTCACGTTGCGCATGGCTTTTTGCCCACGGAATACCATTTGAGCCGCCGCATCTCCTCTACACTCGACAATTTTCGATGAATAAACACCGCGGAAATAGAGATGGCATAATCATGGCGACCGGAACAGCGAAGTTGTTCAATGATGCGGATGGATCGGGGATCATTACTCCTGATAATGGAGGCGAGGATCTTTTTGCGCATTTCAAAAACATTCAAGGTGATGGCTTTTGGACATTGCACGAGGGTTAGAAAGTTGAGTTCCAAGTTGCACATGGCCCGAAGGGATTGCACGCCGATCTTATTCGCCCTGTGCTAGGCGGGTGAAAATCCATGAGGACTGTTTGCGAGTGAACCACAGGCCCCGCCGCAAGTTAGGGTGTGCCGAGGGCTGCATGGATGCGACCCTCGGTAGTCTGTAGATGTGCTTACTCCTCAGCCTCGCGGCAGTTAACCTCATACCGGACAACATCTTCCCACTGGCTATATTCGACACGTGTCTGCGCGACCGCCTCCGCCGTGCTGTTCGACTCGATGGAGAAATCACGCTGTCGAGCGTCAGAGCTTTGGCCATTGTTGATGGTTTTGTCGTAAACCGCGCAGTCGAAGCTCTTGGCCCAACTCAGCGCTGGGGTTTTTGCTTGCGTCAACACAATCGACAGGATTTTCGCTTTTTAGCGTTCACGATGAAACTTTGAAGTGACCCCAGTTTATTAAATGTTCTGAGTGTCTGGATTTTGGCAGGAAGCAGCCCCGGGTCAACGTCCGCTAATGGCCGTTCTCTGCCGATCATCACAACGGCGTGTGCTGGTCAAGTCGAATGCAAACGGTTGGTCAGCACGGATGCAAATGGCTGGTCAGTGGCAATGCAAATGAGTGGTCAAGTCCATGCAATTACGCATCATGATTGCCGCAGCCCGTTTTCCGCTGTGCAATGACCCTGCGAAGAGCCAGTTTTTGCGTCCAAGCGCCCATGGCCTAATTTGGCTTTCCGCCCAATTGTTGTCTATGGGGACGGCCCCGTCATTGAGGTAGCGCGACAGCGCTTCCCAGCGTTTCAGGCTGTAATCGAGTGGTCGTGCCTTCGGGCACCAGATCACGCTGGGCGAGCATCCAGGCATGCAGCATATCCATTACCGGCGCGGCTTTTTCTTGCCGTATTCGGCGGCGTAAATCCGGTTCCAGATCACGGACTTCACTTTCGATCTCGTACAGCAACTGGATGTAGCGCAGGGCTTGCTCGGCGAGCGTGCTTTTATTGGTAGCGTGCAGCTCGAAGAATTTGCGTCGGGCACCTTGGATAAGCAAGTACGACTGTTTCAACAGAATCGGCCGAAATCGGCTTTAGGGTTTCGTGTCAGCATTACGGATTGGCTTCATCACTATTGAGCCTTCAACCAATTCGATACTCAGTAAATCACCGAGACCGACGTTCAATGCTACAAGGATATCGGGAGGAATATCGATGATGACGTCTCCGATACAATCGCCAGGATCTTGGCATTTTACAATCGTCCTAACGGCCTCACTCATTTTACGTTTACTCCACTCTCGGCTGAGGTGCAGATCCCATTAAGGTGATTGCACGTTGTAAGGTCGATGACGGTTCTCCCTAACGCTGGCCGAATAAGCAAATATTCGCAAGCTCCCGAGTTCCTAGCGTGCTCTTAAGAACCATCAAAATTCGCTTGCGGTGGCTCACGAAGTACCGATTTTCCATGCTCTATGACAGCAAAGTACTAGAGTCAGAATGTCATCCGCTGCGTAGGCCCTACAGATCGTCCTGTGGAGGCCATACTATGTCCTGCCACCGACCTTAGCGTTTAGGCCGCTATGATGAGTAATGTCGTTTTATCTCTTTTGATAGACCCGCAGGCTTGCGAATCGCGCGACAATCCGTTCCTCTTGGCCTTTACTGGGCGAAAGGGAGCACGTGGCTCCCATGTAACTAATCGCCTACGCCTTAGATGAGAGAAATATCAGCACCTATTCACGTTTGATAGGGCGACTCCGACTGGTTAGCGGAGAGTCGTGCTGCACGGGCGGTTATTTTGTATCTGCAAAATGCAGGCGCCTGACACTGGTCATGCTGCCAACGGGCTCAAGCTCCTTACCCTTATCAAGGCTCACCGACAAGAATCGGCGTTCCGCGCTACTCTCTGAACCAGCCAGGCGACGGGGTTCGGCTTGATACTGAGCAGCAAGCGAAAGCTTTGGATTACCTTTAGATGTCTTCACGGAAATCCTCGCTAATATGGAGTGAAGTTCGACGCTAGGCCTCATTCAATGTGCCGTCTAATTGAGTTGGATGCAAGACAGATCCTATGTTTGTAGCGACTAGCTCCATGACGCCTTCCTTTCGGCCAAAAGCCGTTTTTACCCTGTAATTAACGGGGGGACGAAACGGCTATGCTAGACGAACGTTCCAGAGCCGTCATTCAGACCGGAGTTTTTTTGCAAGAGCTATCTCGCGGTATTTCATCGACGGAGCGAGTGTGCAGAAATGTCAAGTTTCTACTGCTCCACTGCCCTAGCCCTGTATTCAGATTTACGATTGCGTGTTGAGGCATGCCGACATGGACAAAAATGAAATTCTACGCAACATCCAAGCCCTTTGTAGCGCTGCATCCGAACGCATGGATCGCATAGCGTCGGTTTCTCACCAGGCTGAAAAGGTCTTTGAGGACCGAAATGCTGCTGCACAATGGATGTTAAGGCCTAACCAAGCCCTTGATGGCAAGGAACCAATTCTGTTCTGCGTAACCGAAATTGGTGCGAAGGAAGTCCGCCGTGTACTGCATGCACTGGAGGCCGGCGGGGTGGCTTGATGAGGCGGAGCCATGCCGGCGATCTCGGTCATGCCTTTCTCGATCTCAGCTTCATAAGCCGCAAGGGCAGCTACTGACGTAGTCCCCAGTTCCTGAGCACCATCGACAGGGCGCTTTTGACCGAAGGCCGACGGACGCGAACAGCAGCAACTGGACGATAGCCGCTGCCTCGGGGCTGGATGAGGGGTTAATCAACGCTGGATAGTCGGTGGACCCGTCAGCGTCTCCTTGTGGTCCTGCTGCTAAAGTAGGCTCTGTAGCCAGCTTCGCTCGCCATGGGTGACTTTCTTTGAAAATGCATACTCTGCGCTCGGTGCTTGCACAATATACGCATTATTTATTGGCTGATACGGATCTGGTCACCCATGCAAAATGCCACATACTTCATCGCTCGCGGCATCCAAGACAATGCCTAGGTCAGTTCTTATCACCTCTTTCGGCTGCCTTCCACCGAGGTAGGAACTGGATGAGCCAAATCAGAAAGCCATACGCCGAGCATCTTTGCGCGTTGCCAATACCTCGATGACGTGAATCGCCCGGGTCTCGTGGTCACTTCTTTAAATTAGAATGAGGTCGATCGGAAGGTGCGATGAGCAATCCGTATCACCCCGAAGAACCTACAATCTAGCGGTTCAATCAAGTGACTGAAAAGGAACTACCCATCGCTGACGTTGGTGCACGTCCCGGTGTGTCGACTCTTAGCCTCTAAGCCGGGATAAAGCTCTACAGCAATCCGCCCTACGTTTCAGAAATGATCAGCCTCGAGCCCGTTGCTTCGAAAACGACGACCAGCGTACCCTCTATCCATCAACGCGCCCGTCGATATACCCGGATCATTGGAGCTGTAGATAACAATATTGCATAGCAGCATAAGCTCGTGAAGCTAAGCAGCGCGCAGCCGGTCAAGATCATTCCGATCGTCGTTGGAGAGGTTTCAGATCCGAGTCCGAGCGTCATCGTAGAGATCCAGCCAAGTAGCGCTTTGGGGTTCATAACTGTGGCAAGGCAAAGACAGAAACGGTGCCAGAGTGAGCATGTGCTCCATCGTGCGATGGTCAGTACAGCCGAAGGAGAAATCAGGGTCGAAGCCGTCAAGCGAGCGTTCAGCTGGGTAAGACGTCATTGATCAGGCTCAAATTAATGAGGCTAATCTCCAGTGCCGTAATCCTTCATAGGAGCAGTAACATGTAGAAAGCAAAGATCAAGAGTCAGTTGATCATGTACCTGCTTCGTATAACCTGATGCAGCGGTTTCGTTGCATCAGGGCCGCCTGCTTGGGAAGTTAACTAAGAACCTTCGCACTCTGCCGTGGACTTCTCTGGAAATACAACGCTGGCAAGAACTCCCAGAGCAAGTACCACCATCACAATAATCAAGCTGATATTGGGCGCGATGCTGTAGTTATGCCCAAAAATATGGCCTGTCGCGTTCAACCCAAGTTTGATTGCAATGAAGAACAGCAGGGCAATCACAGCTTTTTCCAAGTGAATCAGGTAGCGTTTCAGAGCCTCAAGCACGAAGTAAAGTGTACGTAAGCCGAGAATGGCGAACAGCATTGCCGAATATACGATCAGTGGCTCGCGACTGACGGCGATAACGGCCGGCACCGAATCGAAGGCAAATAGCACATCTGAAACCTCCACGATCACCAAGCACAAGAACAACGGCGTGGCGAATAAACCGCCCTTGGCCGCCAAGGTGATGCCCCGGTTCTCAGGCTTGATCACTTCAAGCTCCAGTGTCTTGCGCCGAACAAAAAACGCCTGGCCGTGAAGCTTTGGCCACACCGGGAATAGTTTTTTCGCAAAACGATAGGCGCTGTGCTGCGAATAGTCTTCTTCCTTTTCCTCTTCGCCCCCTCTTCTGAGCATCATCACCGCCGTCCAGGCAACAATCAGCGCGAAGACCACCTCAACCCACGGCCCCAACGCGAGCAGCCCACTGCCGATAGCCACGAAGATCAGCCGGAACACGATCGCCCCAATGATGCCCCAGTACAGTACGCGGTGACGCAGGACGTCTGGTACTTTGAACCATGCAAATACCGCCATGAAAACAAATAGGTTGTCCACGCTCAAAACTTTTTCCAGCGCGTAACCGGTGATGAACAGCGTGGCGATTTCCGACCCATGTTGCACGTATAGAAAACCGGCGAACCAAAGGGAAATGGCAATCCAGAATATCGACCACAGCGAGGCGCGAGTCAGGCTGACGGGCTTGTTGTCGCGATGGGTAAACATGTCTAGAGCCATCGCGCCTACGGCCAGTCCGACGAAGACTGCGATGGTTAACGGAGGGAAGCCCAGTTCTATTGTTTCCACAGGTTGATTCCTCAAGGTGCAATCACCGGGAACCCTCCCGATGGTAGGTCGGGCCAGAAGGTTTGTTGCTAACCGTTCAGGTGTTGCCCGGGATAACTGGACGCATCGCTGTATCGACAGGCATCAGGTCGGGGCATGCTAATCAAAGGCGCAACGGATTGAGTTGGGATTTGTCTTGAATGCACAAAGCGCGAGCACGTGGATTATCGGTGGAGCTGGAGGACCGGTGCGGCTCGCCGGGCGAAAGCGCGCGATAGTGTGCGACGGCAGCATGGGCAAAACGGGCATCCAGCTCAGGTGTTGCACCGCTGATGCCAATGCCCCCCAGGTGCTCTCCCGCTTTATTGATTATGGGAACCCCGCCCCCCAGCAGTAACATTCCTGGAATGGCCGCGTAGGGGTTGCCCGGCAACTTGGCGCTTCGTGTGGCCAGGTTCTGGGTGGACACGGGAAATTTGGCGGATGTCGAGGCTTTTAGATGAGCCACTTCAATGCTGCCAACGCTGGTGTTGTCCATGCGCTTGAAGTATTTGAGGCTGCCATGGTTGTCCATGATGCTGATGGCAATGTTGAAACCTGCTTGTTGGGCTGCTTGCTCTGCGGCATCGGCCATTTGTTGCGCTGCTTCTGAGGTAATGAACGCAGGGTTGTCACGCAAATGCTGATTGGCTTTGGACGGCGTGGCTTCTGTTTCGGCCCGCTCCCATTGCGCTGGCAAGGCGGTGGTCAGCATCAATGCCGCCGCACCTACCCCGATCACTATTTGGCGCAGGGCATTGTGGCGGCGATTGATGGAATGTTCTGGTGACTGTTTGCAAAGCTTACTCAAAAAAGCACTCCAGGTTGGGGCAAGCGCCCGTCACGGGAGATGGCACACGCTAAGTTTCAGAAAGCGCAGTGTGCAAACAGGAAAGAGTGGCAAAAATAAGACTTGTCTCAAACCGTACTGTGGAGAGGAGCTGCGCATGCAAATGCTGAGTCTAGCGGTGTGGACAAATAAAGTGCTTTCGTGTTGAGGTAGGGTGTCCCTGTTTCAATTCTGTAAATATCGGGCGCCGCAGCAGTCAGGTCCAGGTCCTGCGGGCACCCGGCAGCCCACTGTGCAAAGCCGCGTCACATGTGTGCAGTACTTTTCTTAGTTTTACGATTGAAAAATCTTAGAAACATTCATTGCTGGCCCTCTATACTCGGACCGTGAAGTGTTTCAAGGTCGGGGTTACTACGAACTCCCTGCCTATGTCCTCAGGAGCAACAGGGTTCAGCATGACAGGACGCGATAGATGAAGTGGTCAAATCTGGCACCCCTGCGTGTCGCGTTGCTGGATGATCATGCGATCATCCGTAGTGGTTTCTCCAACCGGTTGAGTGCAGAGCGCGACATGAAAGTCGTCGCGCTCTACGGCACAAGCCGCGAGTTGCTGGCTGGTTTGCGCGATAAGCCGGTGGATGTGCTGGTTCTGTAGTGGTCAACTCATCCCGGACACGGTTTTGAGTTTTTCTTCCGTTTTCGCTGGAGCCAATCCATCTTTAAATTGATGAGGTCGGATCCAGTTGTAGTGATGCATCAGGTACTGGCTAATGGCTCTCTGAGCCTGGTGGCCGGTCATGTAGCCAGTGGTTGGTATCCACTCTGTTTTCAAGCTGCGAAAAACCCGCTCCATCGGCGCATTATCCCAGCAGTTTCCTCGGCGGCTCATACTCTGACGCATGCGATAACGCCACAGCCGCTGTCGAAAGTTGCGGCTGCCATATTGCGATCCCTGGTCTGAGTGAAATAGCAGGCCTTGCGGCTTGCCGCGCTGCTCGTAAGCCACGTCCAACGCCTTGATCACCAAGTCTGCATCCGGCTTTTCTGATAACGCCCAGCCCACCACTCGGCGAGCGTAAAGATCCATGACAACCGCAAGGTAGTGCCATTTCCCCTGTGCCCAGATGTAGGTGATGTCGCCGCACCAGACCTGGTTGGGCGCTTCGACATCAAATTCTCGGTTCAATATATTTGGGATATCCGGCCGCTCGACTGTCGCCTTTTTATAGGCGTGTGATATTGGCTGCTTTCTGACCAACTCCAGCTCACGCATCAGCCTGCGTACCTTAAACCGTCCAATTTGCTCACCTTCTTCTTGCATCATCAACGTGATGCTTCGACTGCCGGGAGCACTTCGGCCCTGGGTGAACAACTCGCTCACTCGGCTACGCAGCCTGAGCCGCTCAACATCTGGTGTTCGCCGCCTTAGACGATGCGCGTAGTACCCCGAACGAGCGACCTCAACGCCTCGCACAAGCAGTCAACAGGCTCATGGACGCTTAGCTGATTGATCAGCGCGTACGCTCGAGATCTTCCGACATCAAGAGCGCGGTAGCCTTTTTTAATATTGAGTTCTCGCGCTCGAGGCGAGCAATCCGAGCTTCCAACTCCTGGATTTTTTGCTGCTCTGGTGTCAGGGCCTTGCTCTGGGGTGTGACGCCGGTGCGCTCTTGCTGAAGCTGGTCGACCCAGCGGCGCAGCGCCGACTCACCAACACTCAGTGAACGACTGGCTTCGATGAAGCTGTAGTTTTGCTTGAGCACGAGGTCGGCAGCCTCGCGTTTGAATTCTGCGGAAAAGGTACGGCGTTGTTTGGTCATCTGACACCTCGATCTGGCGAGTATTCTCGCCTAAAAGGGTGTCCGGTTTCATTAGACCACTACAATATGGCCCGCGCTTTCACCAATTGTGTGAAGTGCACCCCGAACATTATTACCCATTTCTAAGGCGTTTTGCTGCTCAGCCCAAAGAGTCAGCTCCATCACTGCCTCTTCCAGGGCCAGTTGATTTTGATAAAACCGTTCAAGCACGTCCATCAATGAGTATTCGCTTGCCATGGTGGGCGACTCATTCGAGGCATTTTAGTCGAGCGGGGCGTTGGCTATCTTTAAGGGCACTTTCAGGCGCAAAGCTGCGCCCCCGTGAAAATGCGCCATGCACCTCAATTTCCAGACGACACACAACCCGAGCGAGGGTTGATTAGGTCGATTTTTTCGGTCACTTGCCGTTACGGGCAGCACCTTGAAGTCAACAGCGCCCATACAGCAGGTGTTGTCGCTGCGCAGATCAACGTTCAAGCGCAGGCTGTTCCCAGAATGATTAGTCCCTTAAATTGGGATTTTTTTGTGGTAGCTTTTACTCGTCATCTCGCTTTTTTTTTACTAGTATCGTTCACTTATGCACTCAAGGAAGAACGACTGAGCGCCTTGAGACGGGTAAAAAAATTACACGCGATCACTGAGTGATTGTTTGCTTTTGCCCAGAACGTAACGACTCAGCCAACCATAATGTGTCTTTGGTGAAACCGATGAATAAAATGTGTGGCAGCGTAATATTGGTAGGGCTTGCAATCTCGGGTTGCGCTACGAAAACGCCAGAAAAATCTATCGTTAGCGTTAGCCCAGCCGTCGTGCAGCCAGCGCCACCCAAGGTCGCGCCTCCGACGCCAGTTCAACCGAAAGTGCGATATGAAGCAGTCTCTGCGAACGTCAGTGCTAACGCGCCAGCACTTGTTTCGACGGACAAGGCTGAGGCGGAGTCAGAGGCGGTCTCAACCCGACAGCGCGTAGAGCAATGCCGTAAAGAGCTCGATGTTTTAAAGGTTTACAACAAAGCGTCTTACGATAAGTACGAGGCTGAATACCAGATTATTTCCAACAAAACCAGTAAATACATGCAAATCAAAGATTCAATCAGTGCTGATATAAACGACATGGTTATGCCGGGTTATCAATTTCAAATTCGTGAGTTTTGCTTCCGAGTTAAGACCCGTCTTTCGGAGCTTGTGCTGCGCCAAGCCAAATAATGATTTCAGTTCCAGGCCCGCCTTGCGCCACTTAAGGACGTTCTGAGAGGACCTCCGCCGCTGGCGCAACAGTCGCTCACGCGAATCAGGCTAGTCGACGGAGTCACGCACACAATTGGAGTGACGCTGGGTGTGCAGGTGAAATTCGACCATGGCCGACGGCTCGTCCTATGCGCGTTGAAGGCTTTCGGTTGATCCTTCGATTTTTCCAGTAAATTCGGCGTTGACGAGGCGTTTTTTGTTGTGACGCTGGCGGGCGTAGCATTGAACGCTAAGAGCGTCACACGATTCGTCGGCACGGAAAAAGTCCCAAGTCGCAGTTCTCATGGTCAGTGATGTTATGGCGGTGCTTGTTCTTTTGCTGGAAACAACATGCTGGCTAGCACGCCAATCGCCAAGACAACCATCACAATCAACAGGCTGGTGTTCGGCGAGATACCGTAATTATGATGAAAAATATCTCCGGTAGCGTTCAATCCCAGCTTGATCGCAATGAAGCACAGCAACGCGATCACGGCTTTTCCCAAGTGCACTAGATAATGTTTCAGCGCCTCTAATACGAAGTACAACGTACGCAGTCAGCATCGCGGAATAGATAACAAGGGGTCACGGCTCACTGCGATAACGGCAGGCACAGAGTCTAACGCAAACAGCAGGTCAGAAACCCTCATCACGACCAGGCATAGAAGTAACTGCGTGGCGAATAAACCGCCTTTAGCCGCGAGCGTCACGCCTCGGTGCTCAGGTTTGAACAGTTCCAGTTCCAGCGTCTTACGACGCACAAAGAAATATTTTCCGTGAAGCTTGGGCCACACCGGGAAGAGTTTTTTTGCAAAGCAGTATGCCGCGTGCTATGAGTAGTCTTCTTCCTTCTCATAACCGCCACCGCATCTGAGCATCATCACAGCCGTCCAGCCGACAAGCCGACAATCAGCGCAAATGCTACTTCCATCCAGGGACCAAGCGCTAACAAGCTGCTTCCGATTGCGACGAAAATTAGGCGGAAAACGATTGCTCCCATGATTCCCCAATAGAGGACGCGGTGACGCAGGGTGTCAGGTAGTTTGAACCAGGCGAAAATCGCCATGAACACGAACAGGTTGTCTATGCTCAGTACTTTTTCCAGTGCATAGCCAGTGACAAATAGGGTGTCAATTTCTGCGCCGTGCTGGACGTACGAGAAGCCGGCGAAGCAAAGAGAAATGGCAACCCAGAAGATCGACCAAGCCGACTCTCGGAACGGGCTCACAGGCATATTGCCGCAGAGGGTGAACCTGTCCAGCTCCATAACGCCCAGAGCCAGACTAGCGAAGACGGCAATGGTAAGGGGCGGGAAGCATAGGTGAGTCGCTTTCCACGTTTTGTTCCTCAAAATCTTAAATTCGCGCCTGCAGCCCGTGATGGGTACCGGCGCGAATTTTTGGTACCAAGATGCTAATCAAAAGAGCGCGCGATTTAGTTGAGGCTCGTCTTGAAAGGGCTAATCGACAGAACGAACAAACTGGGCTATTCAGTTTAAGTGGAAGCTCTCACGTTGAGACACGTTGAGAGTGGTTGCTGCGCTTCAAGACCTGCCTGGGCAAAGAGCTCGTCAAGCTCGGGGGGGGGGGCACCGCTTATGCCAATTGAGCCCAGGTGTTGTCCGGATCTATTGATGATAGTCAGTCTTCCACCCAATAGCGGTATCTCCGGTATTGCACTGTAGGGGTTACCCGGCAGCGAACTACTTCGTGTTGCCAAGTCTTCGGTGGGCACAGGCGATTTAGCAGAGGTCGAGGCCTTCAAATGCGCCACCTCAATGCTACCTACGCTGGTGTTGTCCATGCGATTGAAGTATTTGAGATTGCCATGGTTGTCCATGATGCTGATGACAATGTTGAAACCAGCCCTTCGGGGCGGCCTTCTCGGCTGCATCGGCGATTTTGCGAGCGGTTTTCGAGTAGAGAATGGCAGGCTCAATCTGCGCTGGTCTCGCCGGTGGGTCTACCGTGATCGGCGACTGCGCAAGCAGCGGTGTCGACGCACTTCAAGTGGGTCAGGCAACCGATGAGCGCATAGCAGGGCTTCATTTGCTTTCTTCGTTCCCGTATTGTTTGGCAATGTATTCGCTACAGTGTTTGATGTTGCGTTCTGGCGAGGGATTGCCAGCCGAGGACAAGTAGTCAGCTCTTTGCAGAAACGGCATTGGCACAGGCATCGCCTGCGGGGACCATGCGCAATGCTGCCCGCGATAATCTAGATGGCAGAGCAGTTCCTTGGTACGAGAACGGTCTCAAAGTAGTTTTTTTCTGAGTTCCATAGTTGAAAAGTCTTAGAAATGTTTGCAGTCCGCCCTTTATACTCTGGTCCATTGAAGTTTCTAGTCCCGGTGAGTTGCGTCAGGAGCGCCAGGGTTCAGCATGAAAGGATGCGTTTAATGAAGTGGTCAAACTTGGCACGCTTGCGTGTCGCACTTCTGGATGATCACGCCATCATCCGCAGTGGATTTTCCAGCCGACTGAGCGCCGAGCGTGATATCGAAGTGGTCGCGTTGTACGGCAATAGCCGTGAGTTGTTGACGGGTCTACGCAATCAATCTGTGGATGTGCTGGTGCTGGACTACACCTTGCAACAGGATGAACTTGACGGCTTGAACCTGATCCGCTTGTTACGCATCCGTTTTCCGGATGTGCGTATTCTGATTTATTCGGCCACGGAGTCCGCGGCGACTATTTCCCTGAGCCTGCGGGCCGGGGTGCGTGGGTTTATCGGCAAGTCGCAGGAATTGGATGAGTTGATGATTGCGGTACGCACCGTTGCTAACGAGCGTATTTATCTCGATAAGATGGTGGCCCTAGAGCTGGGGCACGTGCCCGGTTTCCATGAAGGTGAAGAGGTTGGTGCTGATGAGGCCGACGGTAGCGGGTCGGTCCTCGTCAGCAACCCACTCTTGTCGCCGCGTGAGCAAGAAGTATTGCGGTGCTGTTTGCAGGGCATGTCTGTGTCGCAGATTGCCATTAAGTTTACCCGCAGCCGTAAAACCATCAGCGGGCAGAAACAGTCGGCGTTTCGCAAGCTTGGCATCAGTAGCGACATTGAGCTGTTCAAGATCCGTAGCGAGCTGGAAGATTGATCAAGCGTTTGCGTGCTCTGGCGTTCTGCGCTGCCTGCTGGCATGCCGCGGCCTGGGGTCAGGAGACGCATTTGTTCACCGATCAGGAACTGGCGTGGATCGAGACCCATCCAGTGATCAATATCGGCTTTGATCCTGACTGGCAGCCTTTGGAATATATTGAAGATGGTGTTTTCAAGGGCCTGAGTGCCGAGTATGTGAAAGCCATTTCCAGGGTCTCCGGTTTGCAGTTCCGCTGGATGAAAGGCATGAGCTGGGCCACCGCCAGGCAGGGTATTCTCGACGGCACCGTCGATGTTTTGCCCGCGGCTTCCGAAGCGCTTGCGTCCCCGCAATTACGTAAGCGTATCGCTTTCAGTGCGCCTTATTTTGTTGGTTCGACACTGATTGTCACGCAGGCCAGCGCCCCTGTGATGTTTGACCCGAACCAATTAAGCGGTAAAAAGGTCGCCGTCAAGGGCGGCGGTGCATATGAGCGGCGTATGCGCTTCAAGTATCCGGATATTCGCCTGGTGCCGGTTAAAAGTCCTTCTCAAGCTCTGCAGCTGGTGTGGAGTGGTGAGGTGTACGCGGCAGTCGATGTGGACGCAGCCTTTATTCCGCTCCTACAACAACACTACTTCGACACCCTGCACGTGGCGGGCTCCATTGCCGAAATGCCTACCGTCGTCAGCATTGCTGCGCGTATCGAAGAGCCGTTGTTGATATCGATCATCGACAAGTCGTTGGCCTCGCTGAATGCGCGCGAGACCGACGACATGATGGCGAAGTGGATCAGCGCGGAAAACTACGGCCCACCGACGTGGACGGCGATACTCCGATACTATTTTTGGGAGCTGACTAGCACTGTCGTCTTCCTCATCACCGTTGCCGTATTACTTTTTCGTGCCTACCAGGCCAGGCGTCGCGCAGAGCACAGTGAGCGCGACAAGGCGATGCTGCTGGCAGTTATGAGCCATGAAATCCGCACGCCGATGAACGCGATACTCTCCTCTGTTGAATTGTTGGCCAGAACCGGTCTCGCGCCGCAGGATACGCAACTTGCCAATGTTGCGGTGACCAGCGCCAATACCCTGCTGGAATTACTCGACGGCGTACTCGACTTTTCCAAGCTGGAGGCCGAGAGGCTGGTCATCCAGTACCAGCCTGCCGACATCCGAGCGTTGATCAAAGAGGCTGTGAGTATCGCTGAGTTTCGTGCTCAGGAAAAAAGCCTGCCGTTAAAAACTCAGCTGCGGTGGGAGACGCCGCTGTGGCTAAGCGTCGATGCGCTACGCCTGCGGCAAGTGCTGCTTAACCTGCTGACCAATGCGATCAAATTCACTGAAGTGGGCGAAGTGACGGTCACGTCCAGCTTTGCCATCGAGCCCCTGGACGCCACAAAGGGCACCTTGCGCATCGTGGTGACAGACACCGGCATTGGCATGTCCAAGCGTGAGTTGCAACGACTGTTCCAGGCCTTTACTCAGGCGGATGAATCGGTCACGCGCAAGTTCGGCGGGACAGGCCTGGGGCTGACCATCTGTCGCCGACTATTGTCGTTGATGGGGGGGACGGTTGAGTTGCGCAGCGTGCCGGGCAAGGGCACAACGGCTGAAGTACTGCTACCGGCCAGAGTGGTTGAGGCGCAGGAAGGCGCTGATGGGCACGATGCACTGCTTGGCTTGACGCGTCATCAGGCAGTGGAGTCAACCCCCGGCACCTCGCCTAAATTGAGCGTGTTGGTGGTGGAAGATCACCCGGAAAACCAATTTGTAATCGCGCGTCAGTTGCAAGTGCTGGGGCATGAAGCATTTCAGGCATTGACCGGTCAGGCCGGTCTCGATCAGCTCAAGCAGCAGATGTTCGACATCATTTTGCTGGACTGTAATCTTCCTGATATTGACGGCTACACCATTGCCAGGCGCATTCGCACTGTTGAGGACCCCATGGGTATTCACACGCCGATCATTGCTATTTCGGCGATGGTCGGTCCAGAACACGCCGAGGCCTGTTTCATTGCCGGCATGGATGGGGTGTTGGTCAAGCCGCTGCGACTTGATCAACTGCGTGAAGTCATAGACCTATGGTGCGAGGTGGATACCCTCCCTGCGGATGAGTCGGACCTGGAATCCGATGTCGCTACTGAGCTCAAGCAGGCTTTTTTTGAAACCTCACTGTCGGATCTGCAGCAGATTCGACAGGCCGCCGACGGCAGCGATTGGCTCCAGGTATCAAGGTTGGCACATCGCATTGCCGGTGCTGCGCTGATGCTCGTGCAGCCAGTGGTAGTAAGAGCTGCCAGGGACCTCGAAGCGCTTGCCAAGGCTTCCCCAGATGGCCCGGGCATTCGCGCTGCTGTTGAAGATCTACAGAGAGCGCTCGCCGACGCGGCCCACCAGCTTGGCCCTTAACGCTCCGCATAAAATATATGGCGGCCAATCGTCGTTGTGCGTTTGAGTGAGTGACGCCATACCGGCTTCACCGTTCGCTCATGGAAATACGTCGCCCCCCTGGTTTTATCCTCATGCTTTCCCTTGATCACCCGATCGGCAATTTTCTGTGCTCGCGCCCATGCTGCCCTTTCTTTCGGCGCCTGCTTGTTGGCCTTGCGCGTCCATGAAAACTGCCGCTCTGCGTAGACCACCGGGCATACCTCCCGGGTATCCCACTGCGCGCGGTTCATCGTCACCATTGCCACTGCTACCTGACCTGCAATCGGCTCTCCGCGGGACTCGTGATAGATGTTCAGGGCCAGGCACAACAAAGCACTCTGCATTGTCATCGAATTCTCGAAAAGCAAACTCAAGGCCATGCAGTGTGTAAATCCGCGGGGTGTTCGACTAGGAGACTTGTCTCAATTTTCCAACTGGCGACGTGCGGTTGGAGGCGAATTGAGACAGGTCTGATTTTTCTGGGGAGGCATGTCTACTACGTTGGCGGTGTTGCCAGGCATCTTATATTTCAAGGACGGGTATCCCGGTCTTGGCAAAATCTTGCCGGACCAGGCACCGAAAAGCGATATCGAGGACAGATCGGATGAGCGACCCCTATTTAACCACCGCGGCCGGCGCGCCAGTTTCCGACAACCAGGATTCTTTAACCGCCGGAACAGTCGGACCCATACTGCTGCAAGACGTTTGGTTGCTGGAAAAACTCGCGCATTTTGATCGTGAAGTAATCCCTGAGCGCCGGGTGCACGCCAAGGGGTCGGCGGCTTACGGGACGTTCACCGTAACGCGCGATATCAGTTACTACACCAAGGCCGCAGTGTTTTCCGAAGTCGGCAAAGTAACCCCGGTGTTCCTGCGTTTTTCCACGGTGGCGGGGGAGCGCGGCGCGGCCGATGCCGAGCGCGACGTACGTGGGTTTGCCGTAAAGTTCTACACTGACGAAGGTAATTGGGACGTCGTAGGCAACAACACTCCAGTATTTTTTATCCGCGACCCGCTGAAGTTTCCTGATTTTATCCATACCCAAAAACGCCACCCGGCTACCAACTTGCGCGACAGCACGGCGGCCTGGGATTTTTGGTCCAGGCATCCCGAAAGCTTGCACCAGATAACTATTTTGATGAGCGACCGGGGGCTGCCGAAGAATTACCGGCAGATGCACGGCTACGGCTCTCACACCTTCTCGTTCAACAACCGCGCGGGTGAGCGTTTCTGGGTCAAGTTTCATTTCAAGTCGCGTCAAGGCGTGGCCCATTGGACCAACGCGGAAGCGGCTCAAGTGATCGCCCACGACCGCGAGAGCGCACAGCGCGATCTGGTCTCCAGCATCGAGCGTGGTCACTACCCGAGCTGGACACTGATGGTGCAAATCATGCCGGAATACGATGCACATAATGACTATTTGAACCCGTTTGATGTCACCAAAGTGTGGCCCCATGAGGACTATCCGCTGATGGAGGTC
This sequence comes from Pseudomonas sp. SED1, assembly GCF_034044025.1. Lineage (NCBI taxonomy): Bacteria > Pseudomonadati > Pseudomonadota > Gammaproteobacteria > Pseudomonadales > Pseudomonadaceae > Pseudomonas > Pseudomonas sp. SED1. The sequence continues at coordinate 5,318 of NZ_JAXCIS010000139.1, read as the reverse complement.
GGGGTGTTAGAGCTTAACCGCAACCCCGCTAATTACTTCGCCGAAGTAGAGCAGGTGGCTATGAGCCCGGCCAACATCGTTCCAGGTATCGGCTTTTCTCCTGATCGCCTTTTACAGGGTCGCTTGTTTTCCTATGGTGATGCGCAGCGCTACCGGTTAGGGATCAATCATCACCAAATTCCGGTCAACATGCCGCGCTGCGCGGTGGTCAACAGCCTGCACCGCGATGGCGCTATGCGGGTCGACCGAAATGGTGGTTCAGAGCCCAACTATGAGCCGAATGTTCACGGTCGCTATCCCCAGGATTGGTTACGTGCCGATGAGCCGCCGCTGAGTACCGGGGAGATGGCCGACCGCTTCGACCATCGGCTGGATGACGACTACTACAGCCAGCCTGCCGCGCTGTTCAAACTGTTTGATGAGGCGCAAAAAAATCGCTTGTTCCAGGCCATTGCTGAATCGTTGAACGGTGTTCCCGAGCCTATTTGTGCGCTTCAGTTGGAGCTGTTCCGGCGCGTCGATACGGAGTACGCGGCGGGTGTGCGACGCGCGATGGCTGGGCGCTGATCGGTGTATTTGAGACAGGTCTTATAGAGGGGGCGGGAAGGGCTCACCAGAATGGCCGCTCGTTGAGGATCACGCTGCGCGATGACGCTCGTGCAGCGTCATGTCTGCCTGGCGAAACTTGCTCATCACCGAGGAACAGTGCGTGAACCCCAATGCAGTGAGTGTCGCCGTAGTAGACGGCAAAACCATTTCAAAAACCGTTGAGTTGGGCAGTGTCGGTCGCGGCGGTACCGTGAGCATTCGAGCTATCAAGGGCGGTGCCTACCTGTTGGCTGAGGGCGCGGACAAGCTGGCGCCGCAAAACGTCACCGTCAAGCGAGTTGGCACCGACCTGCACCTGAGCCTTGAGTGCGGTGAGCTGGAGCAGCCGCAGTTGATCATCGAAGATTTTTACGGCACCAACGGCCAGTTGGTCGGGCTTGCCGAAGATGGCTCCTTCCATGAATACGTTGCCTCCGATGCCATTACCGAGCAGGACATGGCTGAGGGCGGCGTTTCGGCGCTCGCGTTGGGAGCAACGCCGTTGACCGGTTTCGGTGCAGGCGGCGAGGGCGGTAGCTTCTGGACGCCGACCCTAATGGGGCTGGGTGCGCTTGGGGTCGCAGGAGCGATTGCCGCCATTGGTGGTGGTGGTGGTGGTGGTGGTGGTCAGGTGGCTCCAGAAACACAGCCTCGGCCCGAGCCTGCTCTGGAACCCCAGACACAGCCAGAGACTATACCCACTCAGGGTGAAGTGCCTGAAAAGCAAGCACCTATCGAGCCTGAAGAGGGCATCCGACAGCCACCGAATGGCAAAAGCAATGAGGTCGCTGATCAACCCGGTGAAAATCAAGCCGTGGTAGATCAAGGCCAGGCCTCGGTACAGATGTCCGCAGAGGGGACGCCGATGTTCGACTACAGTGCTGTCGTTCAGTTGAGCCATTCCCAAAGCAACGCCGACCAACCCTGGGCTATCGCGCTGTCCCTGGGGGACGTATTAAGCTACGGAGTCGGTGAGTTGTTCGTCACTGACACGACTGCCGACGCGACGTCACAGTCGACCTGCCGGGCCCAAGAGGTTGATCCTCAAGCGTTGATCAGCGATGAAGAGATCGAGAACTGGTCGATCCAGAGTGATGTCAGTTCGAGCGGTGCGGTGTACGAGCTGGCCCAGCCGTCCACATCGGTAGATGACGCGCTGTTCTACGGCCTCGAATAAAGCGCTCTTTGCGAAACACTTAAGGTCTTTTTTGGGGGCGAGTAAACCTCCTGCCACGATAGGTCTGATGTACCGAAAACCTGGTTGAGCCTGCCTCTGCCACGATAGGAGTTATCCATGTCTATCTTGACCAAGAATACGGCTGCGCTGCTCGGCAGTGCCCTGCTGTTTTGGCTGCCGCCTGCACACGCTCTGCTGGACAATACCTTCGGGAGGGCGTACGAGCCAGTGCCTGCGGCGGCGGCCGATCAGTCCCGCGTGGTGTATTACCGCACCGACAGTGCCGGGCTCGCCAATGGCTCGGCGCTTCTATATGTCGACCGCAAGTTTCATACGGCCTTGCTCCCGGGCGGCTACTCAATTTTTTGCCTGACACCCGGCGTCCACTCCCTGGGCGCTTATCTCAATGACGCGCCAGCTTACAATGGCAAGCATTCCGAGGTGTTTCAGGCCGATTTGCAGGCTGGTAAAACCTACTTTTTGCGGGTCAGCGAACACAATATTCCGCAGCCGGTGGCCCGCACGGTTGCCGAGCGCGAGCTCGCCTCCACCAACGAGCAGCTTCATATGCTGTCGCGCGCCTCGGTCGTCGTAGCCTGTCAAACAGCGCGCTGACACGTCGCCATTCTAATCAAGACAAGTCTCATACGAGCGTTCCGCAGTTGTTGATACCGTGCCTTCGAGGCTGCCACCCACGCGGTGGCGAGCCCGATAAAGTCGTTGCGGGCCTGGGTAATCAGGCGTGCACGAGTACGAAAAACAACAGGCGGAATTTCCCTTGCAAAAGAAATTGGCAGCAGAGTTTCTCGGTACCTTTTGGCTAACCTTTGGCGGTTGCGGCAGTGCGATCTTGGCAGCAGCGTTCCCTGAGCTGGGGATCGGTTTTGCCGGTGTGGCGCTGGCGTTTGGCTTGACCGTGCTGACCATGGCCTACGCCGTCGGCGGCATCAGCGGCGGTCACTTCAACCCAGCTGTAACAGTCGGTTTGTGGGCCGGTCGGCGCGTTCGGGGCGCTGATGTCATTCCCTACATCATGGCCCAGGTGATTGGTGCCATTGTCGCCGCGGCGGCGTTGTACCTGATTGCCAGCGGCCAACCCGATTATCAGCCGGGCGGGTTCGCGTCCAACGGCTATGGCGAGTTGAGCCCCGGTCAATTCAGCCTGCAGGCGGCATTGGCGGCTGAAGTGATTGCGACGTTCTTCTTCGTCTTCATCATCATGCGGGTCACCGCACCTGGCGCAGCCGCCGGGTTTGCACCGATTGCCATCGGCCTAGCGCTGACGTTGATTCACCTGGTACTGATCCCCGTAACCAACACCTCGGTCAACCCGGCGCGCAGCACCGGCCCGGCATTTTTTGCCGGTGATGCGTACCTGTCCCAGCTTTGGCTGTTCTGGCTGGCGCCGATTGTCGGTGGTGTGCTGGGTGCAGTCGTTGCACGTTGCATCGGTGAAAAGCCTGCTCAGGACTGATCACGCCTCCTCACCGTCGAAAAATGAACGCCCCGGGGATCTCCCGTCGGGCGTTTTTTTACTTGCGTTTACACCTCAACGAGTAATCCGCTTCTGCCATTTGGGACAGGTCTCATATCGACCCGAGCCTTGCCATTAGAAGATTACCTCATGTCAAAGGCCGCCTCTTCTGAGTGTTCGGGCTTGGCAAACTCAACGGACGTGCCGGTTGCCGGTGTGACGAATAACCTGAAAAACGAAGGTAATCAACGTGAACCCTAGTGCAGTGAATATCGCCGTAATCGACGGCAAAATCATTACCAAGACGGTCGAGTTTCGCACCGAAAAAGACGGCAGTCCGGTACGAATCAAAGCAGTCAAGGGCGGGCACTATCTGCTCGCTGAAGGCGAGAAGGGCGTAGCGCCCGAGAACGTCACCATCAAGCGGGTTGGCAAGGACCTGCACCTTAGCCTAGAAGGTTCCGATCTGGATCAGCCACAGCTGATCATTGACGATTTCTACGGTAGCGATAGCCAACTGGTCGGCATGGCTGAGGATGGCGAATACTACGACTACATTTCTTCCGACGCCGAAAATGACCACGAGGCGGCTTTCCTGCTGGATGGCAACTCGTCGGCTCTGGTGCTGGGCGCTGCCCCACTGGCTGGTTTCGGTAGCGGCCTAGTAGCCGCAGCGGGTATCGGCCTGTGGCCGGCATTGCTGGGGGTTGCCGCACTGGCAGCAGCGGCGGTCGGCATTGCCCATCTCGTCAACAAAGACGGTGGTGGTAATAATGGCGCCGGCGGTATCGTTGGCCCAGGCGCTACAGACCCGGCACAGCCGATCATGGAAGGCGTCTATGACGACACAGGTGCTGTCCAGGGCGAAATTGAATCCGGCGGTGTTACTGACGACAGCACACCAACCTTCAAAGGTACGGGTGAGCCAGGTAACTCCATTGTCATCATTGACAAGGGCGTCATCATCGGCGAAGTGCCGGTGGACGGCGATGGCAACTGGGAATTCATCCCAGGTACTCCGTTGACCGAAGGTGATCACAGCATCGTCATCGTCGAGAAAGACCCTGACGGCAACACCAGCGAGCCGACCGACCCGTTTGATTTTGAAGTAGACATTACTGCCCCGGGCCGTCCGGTCATCGGCTCCGTCGTCGACGACTTTGGCGATACCGTTGGCAATATCATCGATAACGGTTTCACCGACGATGCCACGCCAACCTTGAATGGCACGGCTGAAGCCGGTGCACGCGTTGACATCCTGGTCGACGGTGTAAAAATCGACGAAACCACTGCCGGCCCGAACGGCGAGTGGACCTACACGCCGTCCACCCCGCTGGTTGATGGCACCTATGTGTTCACCACGGTGGCGGTTGACCTTGCCGGTAACGCCGGTCTGCCGTCTCTGCCGCACACCATCACCATCATCACCACCACACCGGAACAAGCTGTCATCGGCGAAGTATTGGATGATCAGGGTGGTGTGACTGGTGCGATTGGAAATGGCGGCACCACCGATGACACCCTTCCAGAGTTCACCGGTGTAGGTACGCCGGGCGACCGTGTTGTCATCATTATTGATGGAAACGAAGAAGGCGAGACCATCGTTGACGAGGACGGCAAATGGTCGCTGACCCCCTCGACTCCGTTGCCGGAAGGTTCCCACGAAGCAGTGGTGGTTATCACCAACCCGGCCGGCAACTCTGGCCTGCCTTCTGATCCCTGGATCGTTATCGTCGACACTATCGCGCCGGAAGCACCGATCCTCGGTGGCGTTTATGACGACCAGGGTGTTGACCAACAATTCCTCAACCCAGGCGACACCACTGACGACGCCCGCCCAACCCTGAGCGGTACGGCTGAACCGTTGAGCGAAGTGATCATTTATGACTTCGGTGTGGAAATTGGCCGCGCCGATGTACTGCCCGACGGTACCTGGACGTTTGAGCCAAGCCTGCCATTGCTTAATGGTCCGCATGAGCTGACCGTCAAGGCTGTCGACAGTGCTGGCAACCTCAGCCCGGCCTCCGCTCCGCCATTTGACTTCAATCTGATTGCCGGTGGCGTACCCGGTGTTCCAGC
>NZ_JAXCIS010000138.1:0-26217 GCF_034044025.1 Pseudomonas sp. SED1 | reverse complement strand
ATCGAGTTCTATCCGGGAACGTGCTGTCAGTGCAGTTTCAGGCGCGGCTCAGTGCCTCGCCCAATCTTGCTCCCCAGCATCAGCATCGCCGTGCGGAAGAAGCCATACAGCGCCATCTGGTGCATGCGGTACAGCGACACATAAAACATCCGCGCCAGCCATCCTTCCAGCATCACGCTGCCCGTCAGGTTACCCATCAAGTTACCCACAGCCGAAAAACGCGACAGCGAAATCAGCGAGCCGTAGTCGGTGTACTTATACGACGGCAGGTCCTTGCCCTCGATCCGCAGCTTCAGCGACTTGGCCAGCAACGACGCCTGCTGGTGAGCCGCTTGGGCCCGTGGCGGCACATTGCGGTCGGTGCCGGGTTGCGGGCAGGCCGCGCAGTCACCAAAGGCGAAAATATTCTCGTCACGGGTGGTTTGCAGGGTCGGCAGCACTTGCAGTTGGTTGATACGGTTGGTTTCCAGGCCATCAATGTCCTTGAGGAACCCTGGCGCGCGAATCCCTGCAGCCCAGACCTTCAGGCTGGCCGGAATCACCTGGCCGCTGCTGGTGATAAGGGCATCGGCCGTCACTTCACTCACGGCGGAGTTGGTCAGTACCGTCACTCCGAGTTTTTCCAGGGTTTTATGCACAGGCCCGCCAATACGCTCCGGCAGGGCAGGCAACACCCGTGGGCCGGCTTCGATCAGGGTGATGTGCATGTTTTCCGGCTTGATCTTGTCCAGGCCATAGGCAGCGAGTTCGTGCGCGGCGTTATGCAGTTCGGCGGCCAGCTCGACCCCCGTGGCACCGGCGCCGACGATGGCGACGCTGATCTGCTCTACCACGTCCGTCTGTCCGGCGTGGGCGCGCAGATAGTGGTTGAGCAACTGCTGATGGAAGCGCTCGGCCTGTTTGCGGGTGTCGAGGAACAGGCAGTGTTGCGCTGCGCCCTCGGTGCCGAAGTCATTGGTGGTGCTGCCGACGGCGATCACCAGGCTGTCGTAGTCCAGCACGCGCGCGGGCACCAGTTCACGGCCTTCTTCGTCGAGGGTGGCGGCCAGCTGGATTTTTTTCTGCTCGCGATCAAGCCCGCTCATGCGCCCCAGCTGGAACTCGAAGTGGTTCCATTTTGCCTGGGCAACATAATTGAGTTCGTCTTCCGAAGAGTTCAGCGAGCCCGCCGCCACTTCGTGGAGCAGGGGTTTCCAGATGTGGGTGAGGTTGGCGTCCACCAGCGTGATGCTGGCGGTGCCGCGCTTGCCCAGAGTCTTACCCAGGCGGGTAGCCAACTCCAGGCCGCCGGCGCCGCCGCCGACGATAATAATACGATGGGTCATGGGGATATCTCGCAAGGCTAAAAGAAATCGATGCAGTTACCCGAGCGAGCGCAAGGCAGCTCATAGCGTCAGGTAACTCAGAAGGCGGCTCAGCAAACCCAGGCCGATCACGGCAACCACCACCACGGCAAGGAGCAGCCAGGGCCGGAAAGGCTTGCGCTCGACTTGGTTCTGGGACAGTTGCAGGTACTCTTCGACATGCTGTTGGTCGTCGGGGTTCAGGCGGCTGGTCATAAAGGCCTCGTCAGGTAGACGTTGCTAAAGGGCGCCACGTTACAGTCGGGTGATTGGCGGCATTGACAGAAGCATAGTCGTTGACCCGATCACAGGCTGATGCCCACATCAAACACTATGCTGCGGCCCAGATTGTTGCGCAAGAAGTCCGGCGCGTCCGGATGCGCGAACAATACGCGGGCAAACGTCGGGCCCACCAGGGACAGCGAACGCCAGCCCTGGCGCAGGTACTCGGTGGGCGGCGGGAAATGACTGTTGAGGTCGAGTACTTCGCGCTTGAGGCTGGCGAAGGCGATGAGGTCGAGCTCCCCCAGGTCCATCCCGCGTTCTTTATAGTTGTGGGCCTTCTTGCGTAGGGTCGGCGCCAGGCGTAGCAGGAATTCGTGGGCGGGAATGCGCCGAGGCTTGGCTTCTCGCCGAACCAACTGGCTCAGGGAGAACGCGCTGCGCCGCCGCAACAGTTCGTCGCGCCACTCATCGTTCAGGCGCCGGCCTTCGTCGAGAACGAAAAACACCTCGAAACTGGCGTCGCGAAACAACACATCCGGCGGCTCCTGCCCGGCAGCATGGAACTCTTCGGCGCGGTAGGGCACGTTCAAGCCTTGCAACAGGCGCTGGCAGACCCAACGCTCACGCTCCCATTTGCGGGCATTGGACAGGAACGCGTTGGCTTGTTCGGCCGCTACGGTGAGCAGGCGCAAATAATCTGAGTCATCCATGCCACCAGCTTAGCGTCCAAATGATGACCGCAGGAAGTCCCGCGTCAAAAGGTCGGTGTAGACTGGCCACTCGATAGTTTCCCGTGGCATGAGGAGTACGCAGTGAAGTTTTTTGTGGTGCTGTTCTTGAGTCTTTTGCCCGTGTGGGCCCAAGCCGTCGAAGTGGGTGAGCGTGTTGCACCCTGGACCTTGCTTGACCAGTTCGACCAGGCCTACACCCTGGATGACCAGGCGCAGACCTTGCTGGTCGCTCGCAGCATGGACGCCGCCAAAATCGTCGACGCGGCGCTGCAAGGCCAGCCCAAGGGTTATCTGGAGGCACGGCATGCGGTGTTTCTCGCCGATATCCAGCTAATGCCCCGGCTGATTGCGAAGATGTTCGCGGTGCCGGCCATGCAGGCCTACAACTATCGCGTCATGCTCGACCGTGATGCCCGTGTAACCCCGCGCTATCCGGCACCTGTGGATAAAGTGCTGTGGCTGCAACTGGATCACGGGAAGTTGGTGGCGCAGCACGAGTACGACTCCGCCGCTGAACTGCGCCAGGCCCTGGAGCAGGTGCAGCCGTGATCAGTGCCGCGGTGCTGGCGCCGGAAACCCTCAGCATCGGCTGGTTGCTGTATGCGCCGGTGGTGATGTGGGCGCTCCTGCGTTCGCCGTGGGTCGAGCTGTTTGCCGACCGGCGGCGCCAGCATTTGCTGTTTGGCACGGTGTTCGCGCTGTTCATGTTGTGGTTGGTACGTCGGGATTTCGATACAGGGGTGTCCTACCACTTCATCGGCATGACCGCCGTGACCTTGCTGCTTGATTGGCCCCTGGCGATCGTCGGCGGGTTTGCCGCACAGCTCGGCCTGGTATTGCTCGGTCGCCAGGACCTGGCGGCCGTGGGCATCAACGGCATGCTGCTGGTCGTGTTGCCGGTACTGGTCACTGAAGGCTGTGCGCTGCTGGTGGAGCGGGCGAAGCCACGTAATCCCTTTGTGTATATCTTCTGTTCGGGCTTTTTCGCAGCAGCGCTGTCGGCCTTGATGTGCCTGCTGGTGGGCCTGGGCTTGTTGTGGTTCGACGGTCGTTTCGCGATGCCGGAGTGGATCGAGGATTTCGTCGGGTACCTGTGGCTGATCATTTTTCCCGAGGCCTTTATCAACGGCATGGTGATCAGCGCCCTGGTGGTGTTTTGTCCGGAGTGGCTGGAGACGTTCAACCGTACCCGCTACCTCTCGGCGCCCTGGAAGGATGACGATACAGGGCCTTGATCCAGGTCAAATCCCGCACACGCGAGTGGTCTCATGCTCTGCAAAATTTCCAGGAGCACGGAATCATGAGTGTGTACGAATGGGCACGGCAGGAGTTACGCAGAAGCCAGGACGCGGCGCAGGAAATCGGCTTTGACCCGGGCTTGACCCTGCGCGCCATGCTCAGTGCGGTGGTGCAGCAGAGCAAGGGCGTGCGCAGTTTTGAAGACCTGGCCGACGAGCTGCAATACCTCGCAGAGAATCTCGACGACCAGCAGGACTATGGCTTTATGCGGCCTTAGTGTTTGGGCTGAAAGTCTTCTGAGAACAGTTCGTCCTCGGCGTCCGGGCTGACCGGGATCTTGTGTTCTTCCGACGCCCAGGCGCCCAGGTCGATCAGTTTGCAACGGTCCGAGCAGAACGGGCGGTTGGGGTTTTCCGCTTTCCATTCCACGGGTGCGCCGCAGGTTGGGCATTCGACGGTCAAGGGTTGGCTCATGATCGGCCTCCACGCAAAGTAAGGTAAAAGTGGTGCAGTCGCTCGACCTCGGCATGCAGCCGGGCCAGGTCCTGGTCATTGACCAGCACGTCATCGGCATGGCGCAGGCGGTCTTCACGGGTGGCCTGGGCCTTGAGAATCGCCTGCACCTGCGCTTCGCTGATGCCATCGCGCTGCAGGGTACGCTGAATCTGCAACGATTGCGGCACGTCGATCACCAGCACCCGCTGGGTCATGGTGTACTGGCCGGACTCGATCAGTAACGGCGACACCAGAATTGCGTAAGGCGATTTGGCACGCGCCAGATGGCTGCGAATCTCCTCGGCGATCAGCGGGTGCAGCAACGCTTCCAGCCAGAGGCGTTCCTCGGGCACTTCGAAGATCAGCTTGCGCAGCGCCCCACGGTCCAACTGCCCGTCAGGCTGCAGCACGCTTGCACCGAAATGCTCGGCAATTTGCGCAAGGGCCGGGCGCCCGGGTTCGACTACCCAACGCGCAGCGTGGTCGGCGTCAATCAGGTCCACGCCTAGCCGTACGAAGTGTTCGGCTGCCGCGCTTTTGCCACTGCCGATGCCGCCAGTGAGGCCAAGAATCCAGGGTGTTGCAACAGGAGTGGTCATCTGAAACCGACAGACTGCAAATAGAAGTCGGTTATTTGACCACCCCAGAGCAATGCAATCCAGCCGGCAATTGCCAGATACGGACCAAAAGGCATTGGAACCGACACTTGGGCTTTGCGCAGGTGCAATAGAATCAGGCCACCCATCACGCCCACCAGGGACGACAGCAGCAGCGTCATCGGCAAGATCTGCCAGCCGCCCCAGGCGCCGAGCATTGCCAGTAGCTTGAAATCACCGTAACCCATCCCGTCCTTGCCGGTGATCAGCTTGAACAGCCAGAACACCGACCACAGGCTCATGTAGCCGGCTACCGCGCCCCACAGCGCATCGGGCAATGACACAAAAACGCCAAAGCTGTTGAGGATCAGGCCCAGCCACAGCAACGGCAGCACCAGTGCATCTGGCAGCAGTTGATGGTCTACGTCGATCAGGCTCATCGCCAGCAAGCCCCAACTCAACACCATCACCGCGCCGGCTGCCCAGCCGAAACCGAAATTCCAGGCGACAACCGCCGAGATCAGCCCGCACGCCAACTCGGTGAAGGGGTAACGCGCGCCGATAGGTGAATGGCAACTTGAGCAGCGCCCTCTGAGCAGGAGGTAACTGAGCAGCGGAATATTCTCCCAGGGGCGAATCGGGTGGTTGCAGTGTGGGCAACAGGAGTTGGGGCGCATCAAGTTATAGGGCGCCGCGATGGGCTCGGCGGGAAGGCCAAGGACTTCATGGGCCTGGGCTCGCCATTCACGCTCCAGCATCTTCGGCAGGCGCCATACCAGCACGTTGATAAAGCTGCCGACAATCAAGCCCAGCAGCAATGCGCCTGATACAAATACCCATGGCTGATAAACAAGGATCTCAGTCAGTGACGTGCTCAAAAGGCGGTACCGAGTTGAAAGATCGGCAGGTACATGGCGAGCACCAATGCCCCGACGATGCCCCCGAGTACCACCATGATCAGCGGTTCCATCAGGCTGGTGAGGTTGTCCACCAGGTTATCGACGTCGGCCTCGTAGTGGTTGGCGACTTTTTCCAGCATGGTGTCGAGGGTGCCCGACTCCTCGCCGATCGCGGTCATCTGGATCGCCATGCCTGGAAACAGGCCGCTTACGGCCATGGATTCATTCAATTGGGTTCCGGTTGATACATCGTGCCGCATACGATTGATTGCCTGTTTGAACAGTCCATTACCCGTAGCGCCGGCCACGGAGTCCAATGCTTGCACCAGGGGTACGCCAGCCGCAAAGGTGGTTGAGAGTGTGCGGGCGTAGCGCGCTACCGCCGATTTTTTCAGCAGTGTGCCTGCCACCGGTGCTTTCAACAAACTGGCATCGAGCCAGTGGCGAAAACCTGTGGACGAGCGATAGGCTTTGCGCAGTCCTGCGAAACCGGTGCCCGCGGCCAAAATCAGTACCCACCAGTTGTGTTGCATGAACTCCGACAGACGGATGACCGCCAAGGTAAAACCCGGCAGCTGTGCATCGACACCGGCAAACAGGCCCTGGAACTGTGGCACAACGTGGATCAGCAAGATCGCACTGACAAGGGTGGCGACGGCCAGCACCGTCATGGGATAGGTCATCGCCTTCTTGATTCTGGCTTTTAGTTGCTCGCTTTTTTCCAGGTGGGTGGCAACTCGTTCCAGCAGCGCTTCGAGCGCGCCCGCCTGCTCCCCCGCCGCAATCAGGTTGCAGTACAGCTCATCGAAGTAGCGTGGCTGTTTCTGCAAGGCGACAGACAGGCTGCTGCCGGCGGCGATCTCCTGTTTCAAGCTTCGTACGAGGCTGCGCATATGCCGGTTGTCGAAGCCTTCGGCGATGATATCCAGTGCTTGCACAAGCGCGATGCCGGCCTTTAACAGCGTCGCCAACTGACGGGTGAAGAGGGCAACTTCTGCGGGTTTGACCGACGGAGCGAGACTCGGGCAGCCCGTAGATTTTTTGCGTACGCGGCCAGGGTTGATGCCTTGCTGGCGCAACAGTGCTTTGACCAGTGCAGGGTTGTGACCGCTGGTTTCTCCCGAGACCTTGCGCCCTTTGCGGTTGATGCCTTCCCAGGCATAGATCGCTGAAACATCATTCATTTCGCAGTTCCGCACACAGACAGTGGAAGATTTATAGCTTAGTCAGGTGACGGATTCGGGCAGGGTCGCCTTGAACGAAAAAATGTCAGTTTGTGCGTCTTGTTCAGCATTGGCCGCGCAGGGGTGAGTACACTGGCGCGGTTGCCGAGCGGGGTGCAGGAAGCGCCTCGCGATAGGTTTTATTCTGGAGAGTGAATGTGATGCGTCAGAAAGGTTTTACCTTGATCGAATTGTTGATCGTCGTGGCAATCATCGGCATTTTGGCCACCATCGGCCTGCCCATGTACACCAAGCACCAGGCCAAGGCCAAGTTCACCGCTGGGCTGGCCGAGGTCTCCGCATTGAAGGCCGGCTTTGAGGACACGCTTAACCAGGGCACGCCACCAACCCTGGCGTTGATTGGCGGGACCAGTCCAACGGCCAACTGCAGGATTGACGTGACCGGCGACATTGCCACCGGCGCAGGCACAATTGCCTGTGAAATCCTCGATGCACCCGCGCCGGTCCTGGGCAAAATCATCACCTTGACCCGCAGTGCCACGACTGGCTGGAAGTGCACCACCACGGCAGAAGACCAATACGCTGCCAAGGGTTGTACTTCCGGCGGCGCCTGATCCGAAGGTCGGCTACTGTTTACGCAACAATCGAGCGTGTGCGTAAACCGCTCCATACCTGCCACAAGGAAGTAGAGGGTGCCGATGACGTTGTCTGTTCAGCAGCGGGGAAACATATTCCTCATCGTGGTCATGTGTCTGCTGACGCTGGCTATCTGCGCGCCGTTCAGTAGTCATGACTGGCAACGTGTGGTGCAGATAACGGTGGCGATATGTGCGGTGTTGTATGGGCTGTGCTTGCCGCAGGCCGGGCGATGCGTTGATAGACCGACAGCGCTCGGGGTGTCGCTGATTGGGGTAGCGGGGCTGGTTTCGGCCCTGTTGGCCCATCAGCCACTCTGGGCGTTTACGGAGCTGGCGCTGCTCATCGGTTGTGGCGCCATTGCGGTTGCTTTCAGCCAAGTCAGGCGCAATGGGGACGAGTCCCTGGATCGCGTACTGATCCTGTTCGTATTGTTGTTGTGCCTGTTTAAAAGTGCTCAATATCTGCACGCTGGCATCCTCGCCTTTACCAGCGGTGAAACGGTCGTAAACCCCGATTTGCTGTTGTCCGGATTTTCCAACAAGCGCTTCTACGGGCAGTTCCAGACCTTCACCCTGCCACTGCTGGCACTTCCCTTGCTGCTTTCAAGCGTCGCTCGTCCAGCGCGGGGCGCGGTGTTTGCACTGCTCTGTATCTGGTGGCTGATCGCGATCAGTGGTGGTACCCGCGGCACGTGGCTCGGTATGGGTATTGCGGGCTTCGTACTGGTGTTTTTGGGGCAGCATGGTCGCCGCTGGGTGGCCTGGCAGTTGGCGGCACTGGCCGGCGGGTTGTTGCTGTACTGGCTGGTGTTCAGCGTGCTGGCAAAGTACCTGGGGATTGAAATTTCCAACGCCGCTGCAGACCGTCTGACCACCAGTTTGTCCGGGCGTGGGCCTATCTGGTCGCAGGCCTGGAACATGATTCTTGAGCGTCCTTGGCTGGGTTTCGGGCCGATGCATTTTGCCGACATCGCCAACGACATTGCTGCTCACCCTCATCAGGCGATTCTGCAATGGGCCAGCGAGTGGGGCGTGCCGTCAACGCTAGGTGTGATCGTGTTGGTTACGTGGGCAGGGTGGGCAACCATCGGTGTGTTACGCGATCGTGGGTTGTCGTGGACGCCCGTGGACCTGCTGCGTCTGTGCCTGTTTGCGTCGCTGGTCGGTGCACTGACCCAGGCCATGGTGGATGGCGTGATCGTGATGCCGGTTTCGCAACTCTGGCTGGCGTTGGTGGCCGGGTGGCTGATGGCATTGCATGTGTGGCGAACTCCACCGGTCGCCCCGGCGCCATTGCTTTACAAAATGTGGATGATGGCGAGTGTCGTGGCCGTCGGCTTGTTGGTGTTCGTCGCGATTCGTGATGTGCCTGGCCTCACGGCGCGTAGCGAGCACTACATGGGCCTGAGTAACGGTCACCTGCAGCCGCGCTTTTGGGTGCAAGGTGTGATTGCCCTCGAAAAGCAGTGAGTTGCCGGACGCCCAAGGCAGTGCTAGCTTTAGCCCACCGCCCGTGTAGCTCAGCCGGTAGAGCAGCGCACTCGTAACGCGAAGGTCGCAGGTTCGATTCCTGTCTCGGGCAAAAAGGCAACACAGTTTTCAGATGATCCCAGAATGGTTCTGAAGGCCAGACGAACCGGTATTCATGCCTGTTCTTTTGTATCTGCGCAACCTTGATGACCCAGATGCATCCCCATTCCTCGATCTAAGAGAACGACATGACCATACAAGAAATGACCCAGGAAGCGCGGCACGAAGCAGCCCTCAAAAAGTACGTTGCGGAGTCGCCGGAACTGCTGGATGAGATCAAGGACCTGAGCGCCGATGATCAAAGGGACCAGATCCAATGGTCATTTGAAGATGAGGCCGAGGCCCAGGGCCTGCAGCCGTGGGAACTGACCCTGAAGTACACCACCACCCCGGAAGAGTTCGAGGCGGCACGCCTGGCTTTGCACAAGGAGGCTGCCGAGGTGCTGGGTGTGGACTGGAACGAGTATTGCGGGATGAATAATCTCGCGATCTGACACGAGTTTACTGTGGCGAGGGAGCTTGCTCCCGCTGGAGTGCGCAGCGCTCCCAAGTTTTTTGGGGTCGCTTCGCAACCCAGCGGGAGCAAGCTCCCTCGCCACAAAAGCTTGCGCTTACATTTAGGGGCGTTTCAGAGACTAAGCCGCATCGACAAATCCACCGCCTTCACATCCTTGGTCATCGCCCCGATGGAGATGTAGTCCACGCCGGTTTCAGCGATGGGCAGCAAGGTGCTTTCGTTAATCCCGCCACTGGCTTCCAGCTTGGCTTTGCCGCCGTTCAGGCGCACCGCTTCGCGCATGTCATCCAGGCTCAGCTCATCCAGCATGATGATGTCGGCGCCCGCCGCCAGTGCTTCGCGCAGTTCTTCCAGGCTTTCCACTTCGATTTCCACCGGCTTGCCCGGGGCGATCTTGTGGGCGGCGCTGATGGCCTGGGCAATGCCACCGCAGGCCGCGATATGGTTTTCCTTGATCAGGAACGCGTCATACAGGCCGATGCGGTGGTTGTGGCAACCGCCGCAGGTCACTGCATATTTTTGCGCCAGGCGCAGGCCGGGCAGGGTCTTGCGGGTATCCAGCAGCTTGACCTGGGTGGACGCGACAAAGTCCGCCAGGTATTGAGCTCGAGTGGCAACGCCTGACAGCAATTGCAGGAAATTCAGCGCGCAACGCTCACCACTGAGTAGCGAACGGGCTGGCCCTTCGAGGTGAAACAGCACCTGGTTCGGGCTGACACGTTCGCCGTCACGCACCTGCCAATGCACCGCGACACGCGGGTCCAACTGGCGAAACACCGCCTCCACCCAAGCCGTGCCGCTGATAACGGCGGCATCCCTGGTGATGATCGTGGCCTTGGCCAGGCGTTCGGCCGGGATCAGCTGCGCGGTGATATCGCCGCTGCCGATGTCTTCCAGCAGTGCGCGACGCACGTTGGCTTCGATTTCAGCGGTCAGGTCGGCTAGACGAAGATTGGGCATAACAGGCTCCACAAACAAAGTGCCTGGATTATAGGGGCAGGGCGGGCCCGAACCCAAGACGACAGGCGCCACTGGCGCGGCTTGAGGTGCTCATTTACACAGCGATCACAGAGTTTGCTGGCGCAACAACCTCCATTTGCAAGATAATCTCGCGCCTTGCAATTGGCGTCATAGCTTTGACGTTACAGTGATAGCCCGATTTTCGCAGTGCTCCGGGGTACTTTGCCCCGTCGCCGTCCGATCTTTCACAAAATCGAATACCGCCGTTTCAGGAGGCCAGGATGCACAAAGACGGGAAGGTGGTGCCGATCAATACGGCACGGGCGACGCCATCGCCGCTCGCCCGCCTGCCGGTGGTGTTGCTCCAGGTCCGTGACAAGGCGGCGCAGCAACTCAGGCAAGGATTGCAGGAGCTGTTCGATAACGCCGACGACACCCTGTTCGAAATGGCCGACAAGTCCCGCAGTAACGTCGACCACGGTATTTTCTTTGAAGCCATGCGCGACTTGCGCCTCAAGCGCAAGAATTTCGAGCGCGGCTTCATGGAGCAGCTCTACGAGGCGTTTGCCAATCTTGGCAACGTGGAGCGCGGTGAGCTGCAACTGATTCCGGTGGTGTCCTACGCGGCGGTGCCCGGCGCCTCAAGCGACGAGCTGGAAAAAGCCGTCGCCCTCGAGGCCATGCTGGGCAAGGTGCTGCGCCGTGATGGCCTGGCCCTTGCGCAGTTGACGGCACGCCTGAACGCCTTGCTCGACAAACGCCTGGATGATCGCGATAACCCCCTGGGCCCGGCAATGCTCTGCGCGTTCTTTCTGCAAGCGGGACGCAGCCTTGGCGTGGAGATTCGGGTCAAGCTGATCATCCTCAAACTGTTTGAAAAATACGTCCTCAGTGACGCCGACTTGTTGTACGGCGAAGCCAACCAGTTGCTGATCGCCACCGGCGTATTGCCCGAACTCAAGGCGGTGCCATCGCGGCGTGCGGTCGCCACCGCCGATTTGCCTGAGGACACCCCACCGACTACCGGCCATCCCGCAGACGATAGCGGGCAGGAAGTCTTCGCGGCGTTGCAGGAATTGCTGACTGCGGTGCGCGGCAGTGTGGCCCCCACCCTTGAAGCCAGCGCCGAGACCCAGCCAATCTCCACCCGTGACTTGCTGCGCCTGCTCTCCCATTTGCAGCAATACGTGCCTGCGCCCGAGGTCGAGGATGATTTCGACCTGCGCAACCAGCTTGAACAATTGCTGACCCGGGTCAGCGTAAAGAGCGGCAAGTCACGGGTGGTCGAGGACGCCGACGAGGACGTAATCAACCTGATCGCCATGCTCTTCGAGTTCATTCTCGATGACAGCACGGTGCCTGAGTCCCTCAAGGCCCTGATCGCCCGCCTGCAGATTCCGATGTTGAAAGTGGCGGTGCTCGACAAGAGTTTTTTCAGTCACGCCAACCACCCAGCGCGACGCCTGCTCAATGAAATCGCTGCGGCAGCCATGGGCTGGAGCCGGCGCGACGATTATCAGCGCGACAGCTTGTACGTGCACATCGAGCAGGTAGTGCAGCGCTTGCTGAACGATTTTGTCGATGACCCGGCGATTTTTTCCCAGTTGCTGGCAGAGTTCACCGCGTTTACCCATGACGAGCGGCGCCGCAGCGAGTTACTGGAGCAACGCACCCGTGACGCGGAAGAAGGACGGGCCCGTACCGAAATCGCCCGCCAGCGGGTGGCCGAGGCCCTCAATCTGCGGCTGTTGGGCAAAGTCTTGCCCGAGTTCGTGGTGCAGTTCCTGCAGCAGGCCTGGAGCCAGGTACTGTTGTTGGCCTGCCTGAAGCACGGCGAACACTCCCCACAATGGGCGGCCGGGTTGCGCACCATGGATGAGTTGATCTGGAGTGTCGGCCTGAGTGAAGACACCGAAGCGGGGCGGCACTTGCTGGAGCAGTTGCCTGAATTGCTCAAGGCGCTGCGGGACGGGTTGAGCGGCGCCGCGTTTGATCCTTTCATCACGCGGGAATTTTTCACGCAATTGCAGACGCTGCATGTCCTGTCTTTCCGGGGCAATGCCGACGGAAAGTCTTCGTTGTCGCAAGTTGAGGTGCGCGAGGCATTCGTCCTCAGTCCCGCCGCACTGGCCGTTTCGGTGAGCCTGCCGGACGATGACCCCGACCTGCTCAAGGTTCGCCAACTGCGAGTCGGTTGCTGGGTCGAATTCCAGGAAGACCCTGAAAACACCCTGCGCTGCAAGCTGACGGCGATTATTGCGCCGGCCAATACCTGTATTTTTGTCAACCGCACCGGCCTCAAGGTATTGGAAAAAAGCCCGGTAGAACTGGCATTGGAGTTCAAGCGCGGCGCGGTGCGAACCCTCGATGATGCGTTGCTGTTCGACCGCGCACTGGCCTCGGTGATTGGCAACCTGCGCCAACTTCATCGCGCCAAGTGATCGCAACCGGATAGCGGAACGCGGCATACTGAGTCACTCGAGCCTCGTTCAAGGAACCTGTATGCAGTTGGACCCCGCCAGCGGTTGGTGCCAGGGCATTCGTCATTGCCCTTCACCCAACTTCAACGAGCGCCCTGGTGGCGAGATTTCCCTGTTGGTGGTGCACAACATCAGCCTGCCACCGGCGCAATTCGCCACCGGCAAGGTGCATGAATTTTTCCAGAACCGTCTGGATGTCACGGAACATCCCTACTTTGAAGGTATTGCCGACCTACGGGTTTCTGCGCATTTTCTGATTGAGCGTGATGGCGCGGTGACGCAATTTGTTTCGTGCCTGGACAGGGCTTGGCATGCCGGCGTATCGAGCTTCGAGGGCCGTGAAACCTGTAACGACTTTTCCCTGGGAATCGAGCTGGAAGGTACCGATGACCTGCCTTTCACCGATGCCCAGTATCAATCCCTGATTGCCCTGACGCGCCAGTTGTTGGCGGCGTACCCGGGCATTACCCGCCAGCGCATTTGTGGCCATAGCGATATCGCCCCGGGACGCAAGACCGATCCCGGACCCGCTTTTGATTGGGCGCGCTTTCGCAGCGCCTTGCAGGATGGAGGACACGCACAATGAGTTTTCTGGTGTTGGTGTTGGCGGTATGGATCGAGAAATTCTCGGCCCTGCGCCAGCGTGTACAACGTGATGGGGGTTGGCTGCGGGAGCTGGCCAAGCTGGAAGCGAGCGCCAGCCTGGGCAAACGGCCGTGGCTGATCCTCGCGCTGCTGGTGCTGCTGCCGGTGGCTTTGCTCGCGCTGTTGCTGCTGGTGCTGGAACCAGTGGCTTATGGCCTGTTGGCGCTGCCGGTGCATCTGCTGGTGGTGATCTACAGCCTGGGCCGTGGCGATCTATTGGCCGGGTTGGGACCGTTTCGTGATGCCTGGCGCCGGGGTGACCTGCAAGCGGCCGAGCATGTGGCCGAGCGTGACTTGAGCATCAGCGCTGACAGTGGCGAGCAACTGCTGGAGCGGGTCCAGGGCCATCTGTTGTGGCAGGCTTACCAAAGCTTCTTTGCGGTGATTTTCTGGTACTTCCTCCTCGGGCCAGTGGCCGCCTTGGCCTACCGGCTGCTGGCGCTGGCGACCGAGAACAGCAAGAACCCACTGGTGGCCGAGCGTGCGGGGCAATTGCGCCATGCATTCGACTGGTTGCCCGTGCGCCTGCTGGCGGCAAGTTTTGCCTTGGTAGGCAACTTCGTGGCGGTTGGCCGGGTGATGTTGCATGAGCTGCTGAGCTGGGACATCAGCGCGGCACAACTGGTAGAAAAAGTGGGCCTGGTGGCCGCTGAAATACCGCCGCCGGTGGTGGGCGCCGAAGGTATCAACAGCCTCGATCGAATCTGGGAACTGCTGCTGCGCGCCGCCGTGCTGTGGTATGCCGGCTTCGCCATCTGGACCGTGCTGCCCTGATCCACACCCCTCTGTAGGAGCGAGCTTGCTCGCGAAAAACGCCAAGACACCGCGCGCGTCCAGATAGCGCGCGTTCTCGTTGACGTTCTTCGCGAGCCAGCTCGCTCCTACCTCGTTAACCTTAAGTTACAAACCTCCTTTTCGAATTGAGCTATACAGACAGAGCGCCAAATAGTGGCTATCTGCCGCCGCCCTGCGCCCTCAATAAAAATAAAAGAAAAGGGAGTTCACCTGTGAAGAGCTTGCTCTATCCCGCCGTCGCGTTCATGAACCGCCTGACCTTCGGCATGAAGTTCAGCCTTATCAGCGTGCTGTTCCTGTTGCCCATGCTGGCCACCAACTATTACCTGGTGCGCGACTCCTGGCGTGAGTTCCAGGGCACCCGCATTGAGCTGCAAAGCCTCGACCTGCTGGGCAGCAGCCTGGCCCTGCGGCGCGACCTGGAAACCCTGAACAACCAAGTGCAGATCAACGCAACCCTCGGCCAGTCAGGCAAGGCCGGCGATATTGAAAGCAAGATCGTCGCCCTGGAAGAGAGCCTGCTGCAGCGCTTGCAAAGCTTCCACGCTCTGTCCGCCGACCCCGAGCAAGCCGCCGCCTTCGAAGCCAAGCGCGATGAAATGATCGCCGCCTTCAAGGCCCAGCAACAGGAAACCTCGCTGCTGAGCAAAAGCGCGCTGATCGGCAAACTCCTCAACAAGGCGCAGATGCTCAGCCAGATCATCGCCAGCCAGTCGGGCTTGAGCCGCGATCCACAAGGCGACCTGCGCCAACTCAGCGAACTGATCACCAGCGTCACCCCGCAAGTCACCCAAACCCTGGGCGAAGGCCGGGCAATGGGCGCTTATTCGTTGGGCCAGGGCTTTCTCAACTCGTCCTCCAGCACCCGTTTTGATGAATTGTTGCAGCAACTGGAAAAACTCCAGGCCGAATACGGCCTGAAACTGCAGGACGCCCTCGGCTCCAGCAAACCTGCCCACGCCGCGTTGGCGAGCCTGGCCGACGCGAGCAAGGCCAGCCTCAAGCAAGGCAGCGAGTTGTTCGAAGAGCAGGTTGTCATGGCCGAAACCCTCGACGCCCCATGGCAAGGCTTCTACGACGAAGTCAGCACGTTGATGGCCAAGACCTATCAACTCGACGAAGCCACCCTGACCTTTCTCGAGCAGCAACTGGAGCAACGCCTGTCAGAAAACCGCACGCACATGATCGGATTGGTAGCGGCCCTGGCCTCGGTGTTTTTGCTGATCTTCTATCTGTACGCCGGGTTCTATGCCTCGACCCGCACCACCCTGCGCCACCTCGGGGCGATGATGGACAAGGTGGCGGCGGGTGACATGACTGTCACCTTCATCGCCCAAAGCCGCGACGAACTGGGGGATTTGGGCCAGGTGTTCAACGCCACCGTGGCAAAAATCCATGACCTGATCGAGCGGGTAGGGCACACCGTCAACCAGGTCGAGCACCAGGCCGGCCAAGTGGAGTCGGTCTCGGCCAGCAGCAACCAGGCCGTCTCCGGCCAGCGCAGCCAGATCGAGCAAGTGGCGACCGCCATGAACCAGATGTCATCCACTGCCCAGGAAGTCGCCCGCAGTGCAGCGGCGGCGGTCAGCAGCGCCCACAGCGTCAACGAGGAAACCGTCAGTGGTCGCGGCCTGGTGCAGTCACAGCAAGGTAGCATCGCGGCGTTGGCCTCGGAGATCGATCAATCGGTGCGTGTGATCAACCAGTTGGCCATCGACAGCCAATCCATCAGCCGCGTGCTGGATGTGATCAAGAGCATCGCCGAACAGACCAACCTACTGGCGCTGAACGCCGCCATCGAGGCCGCGCGCGCCGGTGAACAAGGGCGCGGTTTCGCCGTGGTAGCCGATGAGGTGCGCACCCTGGCCCGGCGCACCCAGCAGTCCACCGAGGAAATCGAGCAGATGATTGCCAAGCTCCACAGCGGCGTCGGCGCAGCAGTGAAGGCCATGGGTACCAGCCACGAGATGGCCAATGGCACGGTAGGGCAGTCGGAAAAGGTCCAGCAGGCTCTTGAAAATATCCTCGGCGCCGTGGGAATGATCGTCGACCAGAACCAGCAGATTGCCGCTGCCGTCGAGCAACAGACTGCCGTGGCACACGACATCGATCAGAACATCGTCGAGATCAACCGTGCGGGTGAGCATGCGGCGCAGGGCGCGCACCAGACCGAAGCAGCCAGCCGGCAGTTGTCCTTGCAAGTGATCGAGCTGAAGCAGTTGATCGGCGCCTTTCGGGTGTGAGGCGTCGCTGTAGGAATAATCCGCGAGGCGCGTGGCGCCTGTCTCATTTTTGACGTTGATCTTTTTCCACTGCCAAAATGGGTGAGAATTGTTTCACCTATTTTCGCGGAGGTTCGGTCATGACCAACGCAGTCGTCGGCGTTAGAGGGCATTGCACCCATTGCGATATGTCCTTTGAACTCAAGCCTTGGCAACTCAATGCCATTGCCATGGACGTGCCTTTTGATTGCTCGTATTGCCATAAAGGCGTGCAGCCGAGTTGCCCCAAGCAGCTGAAGCAGTTCAAGTCCCTGGACAACCTTGGGCTGTTGCGTCCGAGCATGATCGTACTCACCAGCGCGGCATTGCTGGTGGCGCTGGTGGCGGAGTGGATAGGGCTGATCAGTGTGATCGGGCAGCTCAATGTCTCGCTGATGGCCGTGCTGATCTACTTCATGACGTTGCGTTATGCCCGTCACCGGCAGCGGATGACGCTGACATTGCGTGAGGTAAAACCCCTACCAGTTGAACAGCTCGCAGGCATTGCGGCTGCTCGCCTCAGCCAACGCTGAAGGGCTGATGCCCATGCGCTCCGCCAGGGCGCCACAGATGTCCGGCAGATGTTCGGGGCTGTTGCGCTGGCCCGCGTACATGACGGGCGCCATGTCCGGCGAATCGGTCTCCAGCACCACCGCTTCCAGCGGCAGCCGGGCGATCGCTTTGTGCATGCGCAGGGCTTGCGGCCACGTCGCCGCGCCGCCCAGGCCGAGTTTGAAACCGAGCTTGATGTATTCACGGGCCTCTTCCTGGCTGCCGGCAAACGCGTGAATGATGCCGCCCCGTGGCAGGCGAATGCGCTTGAGGGTGGCGATCACGGCGGCGTGGCTGCGGCGCACATGCAGCAGCGCCGGTAGCTGGAAATCCACCGCTAGTTTCAGTTGGGCTTCAAACAGGCTTTGCTGGCGTTCGCGGTTCAGCTGTTCGAGGAAGTAATCCAGGCCGATTTCGCCCACCGCGCACAGTTGCCGGTGGCCATTCAGGCGGGTCAGCCAGTCGCCCAGTTCGGTCAGGTCGGCGGGGCGATGGTCGTCGAGATACACCGGGTGCAGGCCGAAGGCGGCGAATAAATCCGCGTCGGTTTGCACCAGGTCCCACAGCCGTTGCCAATTCTGCTGATAGACCCCCAGCACCACCATCCTGCGCACGCCCAACTGGCGACTGCGGCTCAGGACTTCAGCGCGATCAGCGTCGAAGTCCGGGAAGTCCAGGTGGGTGTGGCTGTCGATCAGCTCCACACCGCTTACTCCGAATGAATCCGTTGTTTGAACGTGCGGCCGATGGCGTGCACGCCCGGCGCGTAGTGCTGCTCTTCAATGGCCGCCAGCGCCAGGCGCAGCGCGGTGTCGGCGATCAATTGATGCTGCTGGGCCATGGCATTCACCGGCAACGGCAGGAAATCCAGCAATTGCGTGTCGCCAAATGTCCCCAGACGCAGCGGGCGGGATTTGAGCGGGAAGTCATGCAGCGCATCAAACACCCCTTGCAGCAGGACGTAGGACGTCGTCACCAGCGCGTCAGGCAAATGCCCCAGGCTTTGCAGCAATTGCTCCATCAGCTGTCGGCCACAATCGCGGCTGAACGACTCACCCTGTTCGATCAGCACTTCACCATTGAAGTCTTTCAGCGCTTCCTTGAAGCCAGCGGCACGCTCCTGGCTGATGCTCAGCTCTGGCCGCGCGCCGATCAACACGATCTGCTTGGGCAGCGGTTGCAGCAGGCTGCTGGTCAATTGCTGGCAGGCCTGGCGATCATCACTGACCACCGAGCAGAACTGCGTAGACTCCATCACCCGGTCAATGGCGATCACCGGCAAACCCTTGGCTTGCAGCTCGCGGTAGCTGTCGTCATTGGCCGGCAGACAGCTGGCGACAAACAACGCATCACAGCGGCGGGCGCGGAACAATTGCAGCAATTGCCGTTCACTGTTGGCGTCGTCATCGGAACTGGCGATCAGTAGTTGATAGCCTCGCGCCCGGGCACCTTGCTCCAGCAGCTTGGCGATGCGTGCGTAACTCGGGTTTTCCAGATCCGGCAGGATAAACCCCAGGGTACGGGTATGCCGGCTGCGCAGCCCGGCGGCCTGGGGGTTGGGCGTAAAGCCATGTTGTTCAACCACGGCGCGCACCCGTTCGACGGTTGCGCTGCTGATCCGTTGCTGTTCGGCCTTGCCATTGATGACGTAGCTGGCGGTGGTCACAGACACACCGGCAATGCGCGCGATATCACTGAGTTTCAAACCGGGATTTCCTTGTTTTTTAGAGCTTGCCCCGACACTTTGTCCAATCGTAACCGATTACTGCAGGCGACCATTGTCGTAACTCAACAGCCGAGTGGCTCTTCAATCATGGGAAATTAACGCGTAATCTGCCATAAATTCTAGATTAAACGTTTCAGCAAGCGTATTTTTACGATTATCGCGACGAGCGTGGTCCTGCCAACTGACCACTCAGTCAATTTTTTCGAACGCCTTTGCACTGATTTATTCAAAATAATACCTAGTGCGCACGCCGCACTAACTAGGAGAACGGCATGCTTGAGCTCACCCACGAGCAGATATCCATGGGCCAGACGGCTGTGGATAAGTCTGCTGCCTTGCAACTGCTCGCTGAAAAACTGGTGGCCGATGGCCTGGTCGCCGAGGGTTACCTCAGTGGCTTGCAAGCGCGTGAAGCCCAAGGCTCGACCTTTCTCGGCCAAGGCATCGCCATTCCCCACGGCACCCCCGAAACCCGCGACCAGGTGTTCGCCACCGGGGTGCGCCTGCTGCAATTTCCCGAAGGTGTGGATTGGGGCGATGGCCAGATCGTTTACCTGGCGATCGGCATTGCCGCCAAATCCGACGAACACCTGCGCCTG
The DNA here is from genome assembly GCF_034044025.1 of Pseudomonas sp. SED1. Lineage (NCBI taxonomy): Bacteria > Pseudomonadati > Pseudomonadota > Gammaproteobacteria > Pseudomonadales > Pseudomonadaceae > Pseudomonas > Pseudomonas sp. SED1. Next base: position 6,802 of record NZ_JAXCIS010000138.1, on the reverse strand, counting down.
CTGCAACTGCTGACCCGCGCCCTTGGCGAGACCGACCTGGGCCAGGCCCTGCGCCGCGCCAGCTCCGCCGAAGCTTTGCTGAAACTGCTGCAAGGCGCACCGCAGGAGCTGGCGTTGGACGCACAGATGATTGGTCTGGGCGTGTCGGCGGACGATTTCGAAGAACTGGTGTGGCGTGGCGCACGCCTGCTGCGCCAGGCCGATTGCGTGAGCAACGGCTTTGCCGCCGTGCTGCAACAAGTCGACGCGTTGCCCCTGGGCGATGGCCTGTGGTGGTTGCACAGCGAGCAGACGGTGAAGCGCCCGGGCCTGGCTTTTGTCACCCCGGACAAACCGATGCGTTACTTGGGCCAGCCATTGAGCGGCCTGTTCTGCCTGGCCAGCCTCGGCGAGGCCCACCAAACCTTGCTCGAACGCTTGTGCGCCTTGCTCATCGAAGGCCGCGGCCAGGAGCTCGGTCGCGCCACCAGCAGCCGCGCCGTACTGGAAGTACTCGGCGGTGAACTGCCGGCCGACTGGCCAAGCGTGCGCATCGCCCTGGCCAATGCCCATGGCCTGCATGCGCGGCCCGCGAAGATCCTCGCGCAATTGGCAAAAAGTTTTGACGGCGAAATCCGTGTGCGCATCGTCGATGGCGATGTCAGCGCGGTGTCGGTAAAAAGCCTGAGCAAGTTGCTGAGCCTTGGTGCACGCCGTGGCCAGGTGCTGGAATTTGTCGCTGAACCGGGCATTGCCGGTGACGCCTTGCCTGCCTTGTTGGCGGCGGTAGAAGAAGGCCTCGGCGAAGAAGTCGAGCCGCTGCCAGCGGTAAGCGCCCAGCAGGTCGTCGTCGACATCGAACCGGTGCTCAGCGCGCCGGCGTCCGGCAGCCTGATCCAGGCCATCGCCGCCGCCCCCGGCATTGCGATTGGCCCGGCGCATATCCAGGTGCTGCAACCTTTCGAATACCCACTGCGCGGCGAGTCGCCGGTGATTGAGCGCCAACGCCTGCACGCGGCATTGACCGACGTGCGCCGGGACATCCAGGGCCTGATCGAACGCAGTAAATCCAAGGCGATCCGTGAGATCTTCATCACCCACCAGGAGATGCTCGACGACCCGGAACTGACCGACGAAGTCGAGACGCGCCTCAAGCAGGGCGAAAGTGCCGAAGCCGCCTGGATGAGCGTGATCGAGGCCGCCGCCAAACAGCAGGAGTCGTTGCAGGACGCCTTGCTCGCCGAGCGTGCAGCCGATTTGCGTGACATTGGCCGCCGCGTGCTGGCGCAACTGTGCGGCGTCGAAACCGCCCAGGAGCCCGACGAACCCTACATTCTGGTGATGGACGAAGTCGGCCCGTCTGACGTCGCGCGCCTGGACCCGGTGCGTGTCGCCGGCATCCTCACCGCACGTGGCGGCGCCACTGCCCACAGCGCCATCGTCGCCCGTGCCCTGGGCATTCCCGCGCTGGTGGGCGCAGGCCCGGCGGTGTTGCTGCTGGCCTCGGGCACGCCGTTGCTGCTGGATGGCCAACGCGGTCGCCTGCATGTCGATGCCGACGCCGCCACCTTGCAGCGCGCTACCGTAGAACGCGACACCCGCGAACAACGCCTGCAAGCCGCTGCCGAGCAACGCCATCAACCGGCCCTGACCCGCGACGGCCATGCCGTCGAAGTGTTCGCCAATATCGGCGAAAGCGCCGGGGTTGCCAGCGCAGTGGAGCAGGGCGCCGAAGGCATCGGTCTGTTACGCACCGAACTGATTTTCATGGCCCACAAACAGGCGCCGGATGAAGCCACCCAGGAAGCCGAATACCGCCGCGTGCTCGACGGCCTCGGCGGTCGGCCACTGGTGGTGCGCACCCTTGATGTGGGCGGTGACAAACCGCTGCCTTACTGGCCGATCGCCAAGGAAGAAAACCCCTTCCTCGGCGTGCGCGGCATCCGCCTGACCCTGCAACGTCCGCAGATTATGGAAGCGCAATTGCGCGCGCTGTTGCGCTCGGCGGACAACCGTCCACTGCGCATCATGTTCCCCATGGTCGGCAGCGTGGACGAGTGGCGCCAGGCCCGGGACATGACCGAGCGCCTGCGCCTGGAAATCCCGGTGGCCGACCTGCAACTGGGGATCATGATCGAAGTGCCGTCGGCCGCGTTGCTGGCGCCGGTACTGGCCAAGGAAGTGGACTTCTTCAGCGTCGGCACCAACGACCTGACCCAATACACCCTGGCCATCGACCGTGGCCATCCGACGCTGTCGGCCCAGGCTGACGGCCTGCATCCGGCGGTGTTGCAACTGATCGACATCACCGTGCGTGCTGCCCATGCCCATGGCAAATGGGTCGGCGTGTGCGGCGAGCTGGCAGCCGACCCGTTGGCAGTTCCGGTGCTGATCGGCCTGGGAGTGGATGAGTTGAGTGTGTCTGCGCGCAGCATCCCCGAGGTCAAGGCACGGGTGCGTGAATTCAGTCTGAGCGAGGCCCAAGGCCTGGCACAAAAAGCCCTGGCGGTGGGTTCTCCCGCCGAAGTGCGTGCGCTTGTGGAGGCCGTGTAAATGGCAAGGATTTTAAGCCTGACGCTGAACCCGGCGTTGGACCTGACGGTGCGCCTGGCGCGCCTGGAACCGGGCGAGGTCAACCGCAGCGAAGCGATGATCACCCACGCTGCCGGCAAGGGCGTGAACGTCGCGCAGGTGCTGGCGGACCTTGGTCATCAGGTGAGCGTGGGCGGTTTTCTCGGTGCAGCGAACCCGCAGGCGTTCGACGCACTGATCGCTAGTCGTGGGTTTGGCGATGCGTTCATTCGCGTGCCAGGAGAAACTCGTAGCAATATCAAGATTGCCGAACAGGATGGCCGGGTCACCGACATCAATGCACCGGGGCCGTGGGTGAGTGAGCAGGCGCAAGCTCAACTGCTGAAACTACTGGCGGTGATCGGCCTTGAATTCGATGCGGTAGTGGTCGCCGGCAGCCTGCCACGCGGCATCACCCCTCAGTGGTTTCAGGGCCTGCTGCAGCAACTGAAAAACCTCGGTTTGAAAGTCGCCCTGGACACCAGCGGCGAAGCGCTGCGCGTCGGGTTGAAGGCCGGCCCATGGTTGGTCAAACCCAATACCGAAGAACTGGCCGATGCCCTCGGTCATGCCACGGATGCTGTCAGCCAACTGCATCGGCAAGGTGTTGAGCATGTGGTGGTCTCCGACGGTGCCGCAGGCGTGAGCTGGTACAGCCCGGAAACGGCGCTGCACGCCACGCCACCCAAGGTAACGGTGGCCAGTACCGTAGGCGCCGGCGACTCGCTGTTGGCCGGGATGCTTCACGGTTTGCTCAGTGGCGATACGCCGGAGCAAACCCTGCGCCGCGCCACCGCCATTGCCGCGATGGCGGTTACGCAAATCGGTTTTGGCATCACCGATGAGGCACAGCTTGAGACTTTGCAGAGCGGCGTCCACGTGCGCCCGCTGACAGAACAATAAGAGGGTTGGTCATGAAGTTAGCCATTGTTACTGCCTGCCCGAATGGCATGGTCACCAGTGTGCTGTGCGCCCGCTTGCTCGACGCTGCCGCGCAGCGCCAGGGCTGGAGCACCAGCGTCGAAGTGGTGGACGTGCAACACCCGGAACGCCAATTGTCGGCGGCCACTATTGAAGCCGCCGAGTGGGTGTTGCTAGTCAGCAGCACGCCGGTGGACATGCAGCGTTTTGTTGGCAAGCGCGTATTCCGCAGCACGCCGGCCCAGGCGCTGCAGGATGTGGACGCGGTATTGCGTCGCGGGGTCGAAGAGGCCCAGGTGCAGGTGGCTGATGCGGCACCGCCGAAAACTATGCCGCGTATCGTCGCGATCACCGCTTGCCCGACCGGCGTCGCCCACACCTTCATGGCTGCCGAAGCGTTGCAGCAAACCGCCAAGCGCCTCGGGTATGACCTGCAGGTGGAAACCCAGGGTTCGGTGGGCGCCCGCACGCCGCTGAGCGCCGAGGCGATTCGTGACGCCGATGTGGTGCTGTTGGCCGCGGATATCGAAGTCGCCACCGAGCGCTTTGCCGGCAAGAAAATCTACCGCTGTGGCACCGGGATCGCGCTCAAGCAATCCGAGGCGACCCTCAACAAGGCGCTGGCCGAAGGCAAGCAGGAATCCGCCGCCAGCGGTGCTGCCGCCAAACCGGAGAAGACCGGCGTCTACAAACACCTGCTCACCGGCGTGTCGTTCATGCTGCCGATGGTGGTGGCGGGTGGTCTGCTGATCGCCCTGTCGTTTGTGTTCGGCATTCATGCCTTTGAAGAAAAAGGCACCCTGGCCGCCGCGCTGAAAACCGTCGGCGACCAAGCATTCATGTTGATGGTGCCGCTGTTGGCGGGTTATATCGCCTACTCGATTGCCGACCGTCCGGGCTTGGCTCCCGGCATGATCGGCGGCCTGCTGGCCAGCACCTTGGGCGCGGGTTTTATTGGCGGGATTTTTGCCGGTTTCCTCGCCGGCTACTGCGTCAAATTCATCAGCCGTGCGATCCGTTTGCCTCAGAGCCTGGAAGCCCTCAAGCCGATCCTGATCATCCCGTTGCTGGCGAGCTTGTTCACGGGTCTTGCGATGATTTACCTGGTAGGGCCGCCAGTGGCGAAGATGCTCACCGGGCTCACGGATTTCCTCAGCACCATGGGCACCACCAACGCCGTGCTGCTGGGCATCTTGCTGGGCGGCATGATGTGCGTCGACCTCGGTGGCCCGATCAACAAGGCGGCCTACGCGTTTTCCGTCGGCCTGCTGGCGGCGCAAAGCGGTGCACCCATGGCCGCGACCATGGCCGCCGGCATGGTGCCGCCGATTGGCATGGGCATCGCCACCCTCTTGGCGCGGCGCAAGTTCGCCCAGACCGAGCGCGAAGCCGGCAAGGCCGCGCTGATCCTCGGCATGTGCTTTATCTCTGAAGGCGCGATTCCGTTTGCCGCCAAGGATCCGCTGCGAGTGATTCCGGCGAGCATCGCCGGCGGCGCGCTGACCGGTGCGCTGTCGATGTACTTCGGCTGCAAACTGATGGCGCCCCATGGCGGGTTGTTTGTGATGCTGATCCCGAATGCGATCAACCATGCGCTGCTGTATTTGCTGGCGATTGTGGCGGGGAGTTTGTTGACCGCTGTGGTGTATGCGTTGATCAAGCGTCCCGAAGTGGTCGAGCTGACGGTCAAGCCGGTGTCATAACTCGTTCATCCCTTCATGCTTAAGTTTCCCTTTTGCTGCTCGAGAGGGAAACTGCATGACCCACTTCAACCTCGGTCGCCGCCGTGTGATGCAAGCCGTCGGCGCCGGCCTGTTGCTGCCGGGCCTCGCGCCTGCGGTGATCGCCTCGGTCAAGGATCGCCCGCAACTCACCGACGGTGTGCAGTCCGGCGACCTGCTGGGCGATCGCGCGATGATCTGGAGCCGCAGCGACCGCCCGGCGCGGATGGTGGTGGAGTGGGACACCCGCAGTGTGTTCAGCAACCCGCGCAAATTCGTCTCGCCCCTGGCCGACAGCCACACCGACTTCACCGCCCGTGTCGAACTCACCGGCCTGCCTGTCGACCAGGCGATTTTCTACCGTGTGCACTTCGAAGATGCCCAGACCGGCGTTGCCAGCGAGCCCTGGTTTGGCCACCTGCGCAGCGTGCCGCAGCAACGCCGGGATATCCGTTTTGTATGGAGCGGCGACACCGTCGGCCAGGGCTTCGGCATCAACCCGGACATCGGCGGCATGCGCATCTACGAAGCCATGCGCCTGCGCCTGCCGGATTTCTTTATCCACAGCGGCGACACCATTTACGCCGACGGCCCGGTGCCCGCGCAACTGACCACCGAAGACGGACGCATCTGGCGCAACATCACCACCGAAGCCAAAAGCAAAGTCGCCGAAACCCTGAATGAATACCGTGGCAACTATCGCTACAACCTGATGGACGAAAACGTGCGTCGCTTCAATGCCGAAGTGCCGCAGATCTGGCAGTGGGACGACCACGAAGTGATCAACAACTGGTCGCCGAGCAAGCAATTGGATGAGCGCTACAAGACCCGCGACATCAACACGTTGGTAGGCCGTGCGCGCCAGGCCTGGCTGGAATATTCACCCATGCGCCGGCAAAGCGCCGACCAGGGCGGGCGGATTTATCGCAAGCTCAGCTACGGCCCGTTGCTGGATGTCTTTGTGTTGGACATGCGCAGCTATCGCGGGCCGAACGATGACAACCTGGGCGGCGAAAAACCGTTCCTGGGGCGTGAGCAACTGGACTGGCTCAAGCGCGAATTGAAAGCCTCCCAGGCGCAATGGAAAGTCATCGCTGCGGACATGCCCATTGGCCTCGGCGTGCCCGACGGTGAGGTCAGCCCCGGCCTGCCACGCTGGGAAGCGATCGCCAACGGCGACCCGGGCCCGGCCCAGGGGCGCGAATTGGAAATCGCCGAACTGCTCGGGTTTTTGCGAGCGCAACAGGTGCGTAATCACGTGTGGCTCACGGCGGATGTGCATTACTGCGCGGCCCATCACTACCATCCGGATCGGGCGGCGTTTCAGGACTTCGAACCGTTCTGGGAGTTTGTCGCCGGGCCACTGAATGCCGGGAGTTTCGGGCCTAATCCGCTGGATAAAACCTTTGGCCCGGAAGTGGTGTTCGAGAAGGCGCCGCCCGTGCAGAACACCTCGCCGTTTGCCGGGTTCCAGTTTTTTGGCGAGGTGCAGATTGACGGGCAGACGGCGGAGTTGACGGTGATTTTGCGGGACCTGGATGGCGTCTCGGTGTTTGAGCAGAAGCTGGCGCCAGTGTGATTGCAATGCAATCTACCTACTGAACAAGAGC
>NZ_JAXCIS010000137.1:0-8763 GCF_034044025.1 Pseudomonas sp. SED1 | reverse complement strand
TTAGCGAGGTGCCGAGTGGTGGGGCAAGAGCGTTTTGCTTACTTTTGCGCTTTTCAAAAGTGAGCCGCTGTAAGAGCGGAACCAATAGCGGCCCTGACCGCAGCAACGGATATGCCCCCCCCAGCTCAATCAAACTTATAGCTGATCGCAGTCTGCACCTGCCCCTGATTCACATCCCCGGTCTCCTTGACGATGCTGCTATTGGCCGCCGACCCCACCAAGTGAACCCAACTGGCACTGGTCAACAGCGACCACTTCGCATCCAGGGGAATCTCAAAACTCTGCGTCAACGTCAGGTTCTGAAACCCCGCACTGGCGTTATACGGCCGAAACCCCGAAGCCGCAGCCTCGTTGGCATCAACCCCGAAAAACGCCTGCGCCTGCCGAGCATCGGCAAAATTCGCCATCAAACCGGTGCTGCCGATAATCCCGCCACCCAACGGATACCCCAATTCCCCGCCAAGCTTCCCCACAACCCCGCTTTGATCACGCGCCCCGCCCACGGCCTGACCCACCTGTGCATACACCCGCCAGAAATCAGCCGGAGCGTACTGAATAAAGCCTCCAACCTCGGCCATATCCGAAACATCCCGCAAGCCCCGCAGCGACCCATTGGCCGTCCGCCCCGGCAAGTAGTTGATGTAAGGCCCGGCAGTAAAGCCATGGGTATTCAGGGCACTCCAGGTCAGCCCATCGTCGGTACCCAGACTGACGCTCCCCCAATCCAGATCGAAATAAGGAATCGGCCGCGTTTCGTAGCGGCTGCCCGTCGGATCATGAGGCTGGTAACTGACACCCACGCCGGCCTCACCGGTAATCCCGTCTGCCAGCGCAGCGCCCGAAACGCCCCACAGCCCCAGCAAACCGGCGAATACAGCAAAAGTAACCCTGAACATGGAGCCATTTCCTTTTGTGAACATGCGCGCATGAACGCGCAAACACCCGACCTTAGGCAAGCACTCATCTAGGTTGTAGCAAGCTACAAAAATTGTAGCCAGTTCCGACACAACCAAACGCAAATACCCGCCAAACCCTTTGAAAACAGGGGGTGAGAGCACTTGGCACAGTCCATGCTCTAGCACTCTGCAAGCGCAACAGCGCGCTCCTACTTCATAGGTAAATGCAGATGATCCACTGGCATATCGTGTGTGACTTCGACGGGACCATCACCCCCACCGACGTCATCGACAACGTCCTCCAACGCTTCGCCGGCCCCGAGTGGGAAACCATCGAACAGGAATGGCTGGACGGGCACATCGGTTCGCGCGAATGCCTGAGCCGTCAACTGGCGCTGATCAAGGCGACCCCGGCCGAGTTGCTGGCGTACTTCGACAGCGTCGAGATCGACCCGGACTTCCCGGACTTCGTCGATCACGTCATGGGCCTGGGCGCTTCCATTGAAGTGGTCAGCGATGGCATCGAACAAGGCATCGCGCGGATTCTCTCGCGCAACTACGTGACCTTGCTGCCGATCCTCGCCAACCGCCTGCGCCAGGTCGACCAGAACAGCTGGCGCATCGACTTCCCGTATGCCAGCGACGCCTGCCGTGCTGCTTCCGGCAACTGCAAGTGCAAGTCCACGCCGCGCAACAAGCGCGTGCTGGTGATCGGTGACGGCAAGTCCGACATGTGCGTGGCCTCCACCGCCGACTTCGTCTTCGCCAAGGCCAGCCTGGCCGACTACTGCGAAACCAACAACATCCCTTACGCGCGGTTCGACACCTTCGCCGAACTGCCGGCATTGCTGGCCAAGCTGCCTCAGGGCATCGCCGCCAACGCCAACTCTTTCAGCACCTCTTCCGACAATCAGGAACTCTTCCACCATGTCTGATATCCGCATCGCTACCGCAGAAGACCAGGTTCTTCTGGATAAAGAAGCCAAGTACTGCTCCTACGGCGACACCGTTCACTACATCGACCCACCACGTATTTTCAGCCGTTGCGAAGGCTCCTATGTGTGGGACACCGAAGACCAGGCTTACCTCGACCTGCAAATGTGGTACTCGGCCGTTAACTTCGGTTACGCCAACCCGCGCCTGAACAACGCGCTGAAACAGCAGATCGACACCCTGCCGCAAATCGCCAGCCAGTACCTGCACAAAGGCAAGATCGAGCTGTCGGAAATGATCGCAGTCGACGCCAAGAAAAAGTTCGGCCTCGACGGTCGTGTGCACTTCAACGTGGGCGGTTCGCAGTCCATCGAAGACTCCCTGAAAGTGGTGCGTAACGCCTCCAACGGCAAGAGCCTGATGTTCGCCTTCGAAGGCGGCTACCACGGCCGTACCCTCGGTGCTTCGTCGATCACTTCAAGCTTCCGTTACCGTCGCCGCTATGGCCACTTCGGCGAGCGCGCCAACTTCATTCCGTTCCCGTACCACTTCCGCGGCCCGAAAGGCATGACCAAGGAAGAATACGGCAGCCACTGCGTGCAGCAGTTCGCCCGCCTGTTCGAAACCGAATACAACGGTGTGTGGGACCCGAAAACCAACCAGTGCGAATACGCAGCCTTCTACGTCGAGCCGATCCAGGGCACCGGCGGCTACGTGATCCCGCCGATGAACTTCTACAGCGAACTCAAGCACGTCCTCGACCAGCACGGCATCTTGATGGTCGTCGACGAAATCCAGATGGGTTTCTGGCGTACCGGCAAGCTGTGGTCGATCGAACACTTCGACGTCAAACCAGACGTGATCGTGTTCGGCAAGGCACTGACCAACGGCCTGAACCCGCTGGGCGGCATCTGGGCCAAGGAAGAGTTGATCAACCCTAAGATCTTCCCGCCAGGCTCCACTCACTCCACCTTCGCGTCCAACCCGTTGGGCACTGCGGTAGGCCTGGAAATGTTCAAGATGACCAGCGAAGTCGACTACGGCGCGATGGTCATGGCCAAGGGCAAATACTTCCTGGCCGGCCTGCAAGAGCTGCAAAAACGCTTCCCGATCATCGGCGACGTCGACGGCCTGGGCCTGGCCCTGCGCTGTGAAATCTGCGGTCCGGACGGCTTCACTCCGGACAAGGCGACCCTGGACTTCATGGTCGACGAAGGCATGAAAGGCGACATGGTGGTTGACGGTCAGAAACTCGGCCTGATCCTCGACGTGGGCGGCTACTACAAAAACGTGATCACCCTGGCACCGTCGCTGGAAATCAGCTACCCGGAAATCGACCTGGGCCTGAAGCTGCTCGAGCAACTGCTTGTGCGAGCGACCAAACGGTGATTAGCCACGAGATCGACCTCGGTGAAGGTGATGCCGGCTTCGTTCTCGGTAGCGGTCCGGTCGGGATCCTGTTGATCCACGGCCTGACGGGCACCCCGACGGAACTCCGTCGGGTGGCCCAGGGTTTGGCCAAGGCCGGTAACTGCACGGTGTACGTGCCGACCCTGGCCGGGCACTGCGGGGACAACAGCGACCTGCAAGCCACTGGCTGGCAGGACTGGTACGAGGGCGTACGCAAGACGTTCGTTGGCGTGAAACAGCGCCACAAGCAGGTGTTTGTCGGCGGTCTGTCGATGGGCGCGGTGATGTCGATGTACGTGGCGTCGCAGTTCCCGGGCCAGGTCGCCGGCTTGTTGATGTACTCCACCACGTTGAAGTACGACGGCTGGAGCATCAACAAGATGGCATTCATCACGCCCTTGCTGATCCGCATTCCTTTCGGTGTGCGCCTGTTCCGCTTCACTGAGAAACCGCCCTATGGCATCAAGAACGAGCGCCTTCGGGCGATCGTCGAGCGGCAGATGAAGGAAGGGGAGAGCAGCGAGGCGGGGCTGTTGACGATGGAGGGTGTCACAGTGCGCGAGTTGCACTGGATGAACGCCGTGGTCAAGAAGCTCATGCCGTCGATCAAGACCCCGGCCCTGGTGCTGCATTCCATCGAGGATGACATCACCAGCCGCTGGAACGCCGATTACGTGGAACGCCACCTCGGCGGCCCCGTGACCAAGATCCTGCTGGACAACTGCTACCACATGATCACCGTCGACCTGCAATACCGCCGAGTGATCGAGTTGAGTGCCGAGTTTGTCGAACAACACGCTGCCCCTGTAGGCGCGAGCGTGCTCGCGAAGGACGTGAACGAAAACGCGTTCTGTCTGGTTTAACGCGGTGCGCTTGAGTTTTTCGCGAGCCAGCTCGCTCCTACAAGGAAACGTTGTGATTACCGCCCAAGCCTTTTCGACCATTCGGGCCATCGAACGCAGTGCCTGGAACGACTGTTTTCCCGATGCCCTGGAGGATTGGGACTATTACGTGGCCGTGGAAAACGCTGCTATTGATGATTTTCAGTGGCGCTATCTTGCGGTGTTTGACGATACAACGCTGGTAGCGGTCGCGCCGGCGTTCATTACGCGTTATCGCCTCGACACCACGGTGTCGGGCGTAGGTAAGCGCTTTACCGAGCGCCTGGAGCGACTGTGGCCGGGTGTTTTGAAGTTGGGCCTGTATGCCATCGGTTCGCCGGTGGCGGAACAGTGCAATGCAGGTATCGCCAGCCACGTTCCTGAATCAGGGCGCCAGGCGCTGCTTGCGCAATTGCTCGCCGCCGCGCGCCAGGATGCCGATACGTTCGGCGTTGGACTGGTGGCGGTCAAGGACGCACCGACCAAGGATGAAGCCTGGTCAAACAGCTGCCTTGACGCAGGTTTCCAGAGCATGCCCAGCCTGCCAACGGCCTTATTGCCGATCCCTTTTGGTTCAGTGGACGCCTACCTGGGTTCCCTGGACAAAGCCACCCGCAAGGACGTGCGCCGCAAACTGCGCGCACCTGGCCCGCGTGTTGAGTGGCGACGCAACATCGACGACGTCCTGCCGCGCATCATGGCACTGTATGAGGCCACCCTGGAACGTTCCGACCTGCAGTTCGAGCGGCTGCCGGCGGGCTATTTCACCGGTATCCTTGAACAGCTGCAAGAACGTGCGGTCTGTGTGCTTTATTGGGTGGACGCGCAATTGGTGGCGTTCAACCTGATCCTGTTGAACCAGGACCGCCTGATTGACAAGTTTTTCGGCGAAGACAGTGATTACAGCCATGAGTACAGCCTGGCAGTGCGCAGTTGGTTAACCAATATCGACTACTGTATTCGCAACGAAATTGCGTTATATGAATGCGGTCAGGCCGGCTATGCCAGCAAGCTGCTGCTGGGCTGCGAGTTCCAGGGCAACAGCATGTTTTTTCGCCACCGTAACTGGCTGGTCAACCGCGCACTGTTCGTTGCAAAAGTGTTTCTCCGACCGGATCGATCCGACCCTGCCATGGCTGCTGCGATAAGCGAAACCTGATGATCAACAAGACCCGCCAAAAAGCCCGCCCCTTTGCCATTTCGCGTTGGAGCGTCCAGCGCAAGCTGGTGTTGGCGTTCTGGCTGGTCACGGTGATTCCGACGATGATCGCGGCGGAGTTGGCCGCAACGACGCTGTCGCAGATCTTCGACAGCAACGTGCGGATCTGGCTGCAGGAGTCGACCAAGATCGTCAAGGACGAGATCGGCGACATCCTCCACGATAACGCCCGGGTCGCCCAACTGTTCCTGCGCTACACCAAGCCGCCGTCGTCGCGCCAGGCCGAGAAACACGACAAGCTGACCGCCGACATTGCCGCCGCCACCGACATCGACGTGGTCGCGTTGATCCGCAGCAGTGACCACAAGATTGTCTTCAGCACTGCCGCCGATGACATCGTCAAGCAAATCAACCTGGCCAGTAATGCGGTGTTGCAGACGGTCCAGGTGGCGGGCGTGACCACCGGCGTGGTGGTGTCGACCTTCGAGACCAGCGAGGACGGGGTTGACTATCAACTGCTGGTGGCCACCTACCTGGACAGCAGCTTCCTGACCAGCGTGGCCGATGTGCATTCCCTCGACTTGCGCTTGTACCTGGCCAATCCCAACGGCTTCTCGGAGATTTTCTCTACCCAGCGCTTCGTCGATCACCCCACCCGGATTCCTTCGAACATCGAAGCCGCGCTGCGCAGCACCAAGCAGCCCAGCGAACAGTTCACCAACAACTACAGCGGTTTGTACTGGCCGATCTTCAATGATGCCGGCGAGCTGCAAGGGGTGATCTTCAGCGGCTTGCTGCGGCACACCAGCCTGGTGGGTCTGGTGAACCAGAGCAATCTGTTCGTGTTGATCTTCCTGCTCAGCTCGGCGCTGTCCCTCGGTGCCGGCATGCTGGTGTCCCAGCGTCTCACGCGCCCGTTGCGGGACTTGTCCGAAGGCGTCAGCGCGGTGATCTCGGGTAATTATCAGCATCGTGTGGCGGTCAGCGGCGGCGACGAGCTGGCGCAACTAAGCAGCACCTTCAACCACATGACCGAGCGTCTCGGTGAGTTGCATCACCTGGAAGCGCAACTGCGCCGCCGCGACCGCCTGCATGCATTGGGCGAAGTCGCGATGGGCCTGGCCCACGAAATCCGCAACCCGCTGGGCATTATCAAGACCGCTACCCAGTTGCTGCACCGCCGCGCCGATTTGCCGGAAACCGACAAACGCCATCTCGAATACGTGATCAGCGAAGTCAGCCGGATCAACGACCTGATCACCGAATTCCTCGACTTCGCCAAACCCAGCGCGCCGTTGCGCACGGTGCAAGCGGCACGGCCGGTGGTGGAGGAAATCCTCGGCTTCTGCGGGCCTGAGCTGTCGACCCATAACATCGACGCGCATATCGATGACCAGGCCCCCGGTGCGACGATTTACGCCGATGCCAAGCAGCTCAAGCAGGCGTGCCTCAACCTGATTCTCAACGCCATCGATGCCATGCCCGGAGGCGGTCGCCTGACCCTGGGCATCCGCAGCGTGGGCGGCAACACAGTGATCAGCATCGGCGATACCGGCGAAGGCATTCCGTCGGACATGATTGAGCGGATCTTTACACCATTCGTCACCACCAAGGCCTCGGGCACGGGGTTGGGTCTGGCCAAAGTCTTCTCGATCATGGAGAGTCATGACGGCAGCATCGAATGTGTCAGCGAGAAAGATGCCGGCGCCACCTTCAGCCTGTACATTCCGGCCCAGGGTGACGATGACGGCGATGATGAGGATGGTGATGACGCATAACGTATTGGTAGTCGACGATGAACCCAAGCTCTGTGACTTGCTCTCGTCGGCCTTGAGCCAGAGCGGGATCCAGGTGTTTACCGCCGGCAACGGCCTGCACGCGCTCAAGGTGCTGGAGCAGGAAGACATCGACCTGGTGATCAGTGACTGGCGCATGCCCGGTATGGACGGGCCGGCGCTGCTGGCGGAAATCAAGGTGCGTTACCCCCATCTGCCGGTGATCGTGATGACCGCCTACAGCACCGTGAAAAATGCGGTGCAGTCGATGCGCAATGGCGCCTACGACTACATCGCCAAGCCGTTCGACATCGATGAGCTGGACATCACCGTCGCCAAGGCCCTGCAGTTTCGCGACATCATGCGCGACAACGCGCGCATGCGTGCCGAGCTGGATGAACACGCGCAGTTCGACAGCCTGGTGGGCGACAGCCCGGCGTTTCGCCGCGTGCTGCACGCCGTCGACTCGGTGCGCGACAGCAACGCCACAGTGCTGCTGACGGGCGAAAGCGGCACCGGCAAAGAGATGGTCGCCCGTGCCATCCACAAACACGGCAATCGCGCCGACAAGCCATTTGTAGCCGTCAACTGCGCGGCGATTCCCGAAGGCTTGCTGGAAAGCGAGATGTTCGGCCACCGCAAAGGCGCCTTTACCGGCGCGGTGGCGGACCGCGTCGGCCGCTTCATGCAGGCGGACAAGGGCACGTTGTTTCTCGATGAAGTGGGTGACATGCCGTTGGCGTTGCAGGCGAAAATCCTGCGGGCCTTGCAGGAGCGGGTGATCGAGCCGGTGGGTGACCCGCGGGAGCGCAAGGTGGACGTGCGGGTGATCGCCGCTACCAACAAGAATTTGCTGGATGCGGTGGCGAACAAAGAGTTTCGTGAAGACCTTTACTACCGCCTCAATGTGTTCCCGATTCCGCTGCCGGCCTTGCGCGAGCGGGTGGAAGACATCGCGCCGCTGGCCCGGCACTTTGCCCAGACCTTGAGTGCTACGGCGGGTAAACGCATCACCGGTTTCAGCCCTGAGGCATTGCAAGCCATGGCGGCGTATTCCTGGCCGGGCAATATTCGTGAGCTGCAAAACTGTGTGGAGCGGGCGACCATCGTCGCGGCGACGCCGGTGATCGAGGACATTGATTTGCCGGCGTATCTGTTTGCTTCGAAGCCGGCTGAGGATGGGGTGGGCGCGATACTCAGTAACGGGCCGGGTGTGCCACAGGATCTGGATGCGGCGCTGGCTGAGGTGGAGAAGGCTTACATCATGGCTGCGTTGCAGGAGAGCAACGGGGTGCAGGCTGCGGCTGCGCAGAAGATCGGGATTTCTGAGCGTAGCTTTTGGTATCGGTTGAAGAAGCTGGGGATTCAGGTGGACAAGATTGTTCGCTAGGGGGCGCTGAGCGTTTTTGGGGGGAGTACATATCCGTTATTTAGGTAACGGCCGCTTAGGGTTCCGCTCTTACAGCGGGTCACTTTTGAAAAGCCGGAATGCCGGCCCAGTCAAAAGTAACCAAAACGCTCTGCCCCGCCTGTCGGCACCTCGCCTAGGCTCGGTGTTCCCGCACTCCGGCACCGCGAAGCGGGCCGCCGCTCCGCAATACCTGCGTTCGGCCTCGGGCTGAATGGGGCAATCAAAAGCAAAAGCACAGCGGCCTCCCGGCCGGCTTGAGTGTTAGAAGCAGAGGCAAGATCCAGAGCGAAAGCAGAGC
>NZ_JAXCIS010000136.1:0-4364 GCF_034044025.1 Pseudomonas sp. SED1 | reverse complement strand
CCGCGCTCCACCTTCGAGCCGCGTTTTGCCCCTCCATCACCCAGATCAATCTTGCTATCCAGCCTCTATTTGCGCACTTAGACTCGGCCCATTCCCACACAGGTAAGCCGCCATGTCCGAGACGCTGCTCAGTTCCCGCAATCTGGCTTTCGAGCTGTACGAAGTCCTCGATGCCGAGGGCCTGACCCAGCGCGAGCGGTTTGCCGAACACAACCGTGAAACCTTCGACGCTGCCATCGGCACCGCCCGCAGCATTGCCGAGAAGTTTTTCGCCCCGCACAACCGCAAGGGCGACGAGAACGAACCCCGCTACGAGAACGGTCAGGCGATTCTGATTCCTGAAGTGAAACCGGCGGTGGATGCCTTCCTTGAAGCCGGCTTTCTCAACGCCGCCCGCAGCTTCGACGCTGGCGGCATGCAATTGCCAACCCTGCTGTCCCAAGCCTGTTTCGCACACTTCCAGTCAGCCAACGCCGCTTCCACGTCCTACCCGTTCCTGACCATGGGCGCCGCCAACCTGATCGAGAGCTTCGGCACCGAGGAGCAGAAACAACGCTTCCTGCAACCGATGATCGAAGGCCGTTTCTTCGGCACCATGGCCTTGACCGAGCCCCACGCCGGTTCGTCGCTGTCGGATATTCGTACCCGGGCAGAGCCGGCGGCTGACGGCAGCTATCGCCTCAAGGGCAACAAGATCTTCATCTCTGGTGGCGATCACCCGCTGTCGGAAAACATCGTGCACATGGTGCTGGCCAAACTGCCGGATGCGCCCGCCGGGGTGAAGGGCATTTCGCTGTTTATCGTGCCCAAGTTCCTGGTCAACGACGACGGCAGCCTGGGCAAACGCAACGATGTGCTGCTGGCTGGGCTGTTTCACAAGATGGGTTGGCGCGGCACCACCTCGACCGCGCTGAATTTCGGCGATAACGGCGAGTGTGTCGGCTACCTGGTGGGCAAACCGCACCAAGGCCTGAGCTGCATGTTCCAGATGATGAACGAAGCGCGGATCGGCGTGGGCATGGGCGCGGTGATGCTCGGTTACGCCGGCTACCTGTACTCCCTGGAATACGCCCGCGAGCGCCCGCAAGGCCGCCTGCCGGACAGCAAGGATCCGAACACCGCGCCGGTGTCGATCATTCAGCACGCCGACATCAAGCGCATGCTGTTGACCCAAAAAGCCTACGTGGAAGGTGCCTTCGACCTTGGCCTGTACGCCGCACGCCTGTTCGACGACACCACCACCCTGGAAACCGAAGCTGCGCGCAAACAGGCCCACGAACTGCTGGATCTGCTGACGCCTATCGTCAAATCCTGGCCATCGGAGTTTTGCCTGAAGGCCAACGAACTGGCGATCCAGATCCTCGGCGGCCACGGCTACACCCGTGAATACCCGGTGGAACAGTACTACCGCGACAACCGCCTGAATCCGATCCATGAAGGCACCCACGGCATTCAGTCGCTGGATCTGCTCGGGCGCAAGCTGGCGCAGAACGGCGGTGCGGGCTTGAAACAACTGATTCGCCTGATCGCCGAGACCGGCGCGCGGGCACAGCAATACCCGTCGCTGACTGCCTTGCGGGAACCGCTGGAACAACTGGTAACGCGCCTGCAAGAGGTCACCCTCGGCCTGCTGACGGATCTCGCCCAGGGCAAGGTCAACAGCAGCCTGGCGAATTCGGCGCTGTACCTGAAGGTGTTCGGGCATACGGTGATTGGCTGGCGCTGGCTGGAACAGGCGATTCGCGCCGAGGAAGGGCTGGCCAAAGGCAATGCTGCCGATGTCGCCTTCTATAAAGGCAAGCTCCAGGCCGCCCGGTACTTCCTGACGTGGGAAATACCGGGCTGCCATCATGAACTGGCGATTCTCGAGGCACGCGATGACACGTGCCTGGGGATGCAGGATGAGTGGTTCTAAGGCGTTCCGATCGCCTTGGAAATCACTTCGACCGTGGCGCTGACTTGCTCTTGGTAACGGTCGAGTTCCTGCTGGTGGTGCTTTTGCATTTCGATCTGCTCGGCGCACAGGTTCAGCGCCGCCAGCACCAATAGCTTGTCACCGATCAGCGTCGGGTACTTTTTCTTGGTGGTGGCCAGGGATGCCTTGAGCATCGTCACGGCGCTCATCAGGGTGTTGTCTTCCCCTTCCGGTGCCTTGATCGAGTAATCCTCACCGAGAATCGAAACGACCTTTATCCCTTCATTCATGCGCTGACAGGACCTGCGCTCACACGCTCAACCAACGCCTGGATACGGGCGGCGGTGGCGCCCTGCTTTTCTTCCTGTTCCATCAGGTTGAGTTGCAGGCTGTCGTTCTCATCCTTGGCGCGAGCCAGTTCGGCCTTGAGGGATTCGTTGGTGCCCAGCAGATCCTGGTTCTGCTGTACCAGGTCACTGACCAGTTGTTCCAATTGGCTGAGGGATGCTTCTAACATTTTGATTTCTCGGGCTTTTTCAAAGGGCGGTGACGATAAAGAAAAATCACCTCGGATGCCAGGGTTATCCCCGGCGCGGGGCCTTGATTTTACAGGGCAGGCCACGCTTTCGAGCCTTAGTGACTGCATTTATGGCATCTGGTTCCTGAATCCCGTCGGACCGTCCCGACCTGCGACAAAAGCGCGCACCCCCTCAAGACTTTAGTCGTATGACCGATAGGTCATGGACACCCCGCCCAAACCCCGCATGGATCGCGCTTCTCCCCAGGATCACAGCATGTCTCTTCGTAATATGAATATCGCGCCGCGGGCCTTCCTCGGCTTCGCGTTGATTGGCGCGCTGATGTTGTTTCTCGGCGTGTTCGCGTTGAACCAGATGAGCAAGATTCGCGCGGCGACGGAAGACATCACCCTCAGCAGCGTGCCGAGCATTCGCGCCCTGGACGAGTTCACCCAGCTGACCCTGCGCCTGCGGGTGCTGTCCTATCGCCTGCTGACCAACCGCGAGCCCGACGTCCAGCAAAAGACCCTTGAGTCTTTTGACGTGCGCAATCAGCAGACTCGTACGGCCCAGGCGGTCTACGAGAAGTTGATCGACAGCAGCGAAGAACGTGCTGCCTACGATGAATATGTGCGTCTGCTGGCCCAGTACCATCAGATTGAAGAGCGCATGAAGAGCCTGTCACGAGCCAATCAGGTGGAAGAACTGCGCACGCTGCTGAATACCGAGCTGCTGAACAACTCGGATCAGGTCAACGCCGTATTGAACCGCCTGCTGGACATCAACAACAAGATGGCGCTGGCCACCAACCAGCAAGCTGCCGACCAGTACGACCTGGCGTTTGAGCTGGTGGTGATCCTGCTGATCCTCGCCACTGCATTGACCATGCTGTTCGCCTGGCTGCTGACCCGCAGCATTACCCAGCCGATCGCCCAGGCCCTGGATGCCGCCGAGGAAATCGCCGAAGGCAACCTGACGCGCCCGATCAAGGTGGAAGGCAACGACGAAGCCGGCCGACTACTGTTGGCAATGGCCAAGATGCAGGACAAATTGAAGGACACCTTGCAGCGCATTTCCGGCTCGGCCACCCAATTGGCCTCCGCCGCGGAAGAGCTGAATGCCGTGACCGACGAAAGCGCCCGTGGCCTGACCCAGCAAAACAACGAAATCGAACAGGCCGCCACGGCGGTGAACGAGATGACCAGCGCGGTTGAAGAAGTGGCCCGCAACGCGGTCAGCACTTCCGAAGCCTCGAAAAACGCCACCTCCTCGGCCGGCGATGGCCGTGACCTGGTGCAGGAAACCGTCGGCGCCATCGAGCGTATGAGCAGCGACGTGCAAGCCACCGCGACCCTGATCGGCAACCTGGCGGAAGAGTCCCGGGACATCGGCAAGGTGCTGGACGTGATTCGCGGCCTGGCCGACCAGACCAACCTGCTGGCCCTGAACGCAGCGATTGAAGCGGCGCGTGCCGGTGAAGCCGGGCGTGGTTTTGCGGTGGTGGCGGATGAAGTGCGGGCCTTGGCCCATCGCACCCAGCAGTCCACCAGCGAGATCGAGCGGATGATCGGCAGCATCCAGGCCGGTACCGAGCATGCAGTGGATTCGATGCGCAACAGCACCGAGCGTGCAGAGTCGACGCTGAATATCGCCAAGGGTGCGGGGATGTCGCTGGACACCATCAATACCGCCATCGTTGAAATCAACGAGCGCAACCTGGTGATCGCCAGTGCCGCTGAAGAGCAGGCGCAGGTGGCGCGGGAAGTGGATCGCAACCTGGTGAACATTCGCGATTTGTCTGTGCAATCGGCGACCGGCGCCAGCCAGACCAGTGCGGCGAGCAGCGAGCTGTCGCGGTTGGCGGTGGACTTGAACGGGATGGTGGGGCGGTTCAGGCTTTAACTGACACTGCATCACTAAAATGTGGGAGC
>NZ_JAXCIS010000135.1:0-38582 GCF_034044025.1 Pseudomonas sp. SED1 | reverse complement strand
CCAAAATTAGAAAGTGTACTCGACCATCCCCATCACCGACGTCTGCAACCGCCGCTCCACAATCGGGCTCTGGCCTGCCTTGTCCGCCAGGTACTGCACATCCAGTAAGGTCGAGAATTTGGTGTGTTCACTGATCGGCAAACTCCACACCAGGTTCATTCCGTTGCTGATATTGCCGCCGCTGGCCTTGTAGGCCTTGAAGCGACTCCGTGCGGCCTGGCCGGTGGTGACGCCGTACCAGGTCTGCAGGTAGTTGCTGTCGCCAAAATGGCTGCTGAGGCTGGCGTCCAGCGAACCGTAGTCGCCGTCATACAGGTTAGTGCCCAGGCTCAGTTCCAGATGGGTGAAGGCCTTGCCGGAATCCTTGTGATCATCTTCTTCGAGCGCATGCTCCAGGGTGGCGCCGACAATCACACCGCCCAGGTTATAGCTGCCACTGACACCCACTTGGGCGCGGGTCTTGATTTCGCCCATGCCCTTGAGTTTCTTCGAGCCCGGGCGACCGCTCTTGCTTTCATCCTTGCGATTGCCACTGGCGCCGACGTAGGCGCTGAAGCTCGCGCCGCCGCCTTCATAACCCCAGCCCAGGCCTTTGTCGGTGTCGAGGAAAACGCCCCACGGGCTGACGATGGCCGCCCCCAGCACCGGCGCAGTAACCCGCTCGTCGCTGCCGCTGTAGCGGGGCAGGTTGGCCACGCCGGCCTTGAGGGTGTATTCCCAGTCGTCGGCCAGCAGGGTGTCGGCGCTGGCCAGCAGGCACAGCGACGTCAGGGACAGGCAAAGGTTTTTTGAACGCATGATGGTCTTCATGTGAGGTCAGAGACTCAAGGGGTTGTGGGGGGAATCCGTACGTTTGAACTGGTAGCCGGAGGCGCTCAGGCCATTGATCTGGCGGCTCACGGTGTCCCCCAGGCCATAGCCGTTGCCGGCAAGTACCGCGTGGGCGTTGTCCACGGGCAGCAGGATGTAGTCGGTCAGCGGCTCGTCGTGCAGTTGGCCGCGGATCACCAGGAAGCCGTTTTCCAGGCGCACGCTGATGCCGCTCAAGGGCGCGTCGGGTTCGTGGGTGTTAAGCACTTGATAGGTGCCGATGGTGCCGGCCCACGCGGTGCTCAGTGGGGTCTGTTCGATGCGTTCGCCCACAGGCACACGCTGGCCATTGCTGCGGGCGGTGAGCATCTGGCGGCCTTGCACCGTCACCACGTCCAGCTGCACGCGGCCCAGTTCGCCCAGGTCCTTGAGCCAGAAACCGAGAAATTTCTGCTGCGCCCGCAGCCAGCCCTGGCCGTCACGCAGCAGTTCGAAACGGGTGTCGGCCAACTCGCCATACAACTGACCGTTTTCGTCCTTGATACGGAAAATGCCCCACGCCGTGGCGTAGAAACCGGCCAGGCGCTTGCGGTCGATGGCGGCGGGCACCTGGCGGATTTTCAGGCCGTGGGCCGGCTGCTGGCAGTCGTCGGAACACACCGGGTCGCCGGTCTGGGCCTGAAGCATCAGGCGCAGGGTGTCGGTGGTCAGGGAGACCACCATCTCTTCGGCGCTGCTGTCGTTGGCCATCACGATTACGGCCAATTGCTGGTCCGGCAGCATCGTCAGTTGTGTGGCGAAATCATCCCCGCCACCGCTGTGCTGGAAGGTGCGTATCCCGGGGCCGACCGGCTCATCACCACAGGGCGCGAGAAACCACCCCAGGCCCATCTGGCAGTCGAAGTCCAGGGCATTCCCGGTGTTTTGCTGGGTGAACATTTCGTCAATCGACTGGCTGCCCACCACCTGTTTGTCTTTGTAGCGGCCTCGGGCAAAGAGCATTCGCACATAGTGGCTGAGGTCTTTGGGGCTGGCCCACAAGCCACCGGCGGCGAGGTCACGCACCTGGGCGTCGGGGCTGACGGTGCCGTCTTCATAACCCACGGCCCGGAAGCTCAGTTGCGCGCCGGTGCCGACGAAGCTCGACTGGTTCATCTCCAGGGGCTTGAGCAGGCTGCTTTGCAGGCGGTTTTCAAAGTCTTGCCCGCTGCTGCGCTCAATGGCGGCACCGACCAGGGCGTAGCCGAGGTTGGAATACGCCACTTGGGTGCCCGGCGGAGTGCTCAGCCAAACGCCCGAAACACGCATCGGCATCTGGCCCATGGCGAAGGTGTTGCGCACATCCCGCAAGTGTTCGCTGGGCAGGCCCGACTGGTGGCTGAGCAGGCGGCGCAGAGTGATGTCGCGGTCGGCGGCCGCCTGGTCGGAATGAAAGCGCGAGCGTACGTAGAACTCCCGCAGGGTGTCCTGGATCGGGGCATCGAGGGCCAGACGCTGTTGCTCCACCAGTTGCAGGGCCGCGGTGGCAGTGAGCAGTTTGGAGAGGGCGCCGGCGCGGAACGCCGTATTGGGGGTTACCGGTTTGCCCAAGGCTTTGTCGGCAACGCCGAAGCCGTGGGCCCAGATCAGTTCCTGGCCATTGACCAGGGCGATGGACAGGCCGGGTATGTTTTGCCTGGCCATTTCAACCGGAATGCGTTTTTGCAGGTAGCGGATGATTGCGCTGTAGTCGCCCTTGGGGATGGGCGGCGGGGCCGGCGGTTGGCCGTGGCAGCCGAGACTGCCCAGCAAGAAACCCAGCAGCGGAATACTGCGCAATGTGCGAAACATGAGGAGCACCCGAGGGGTGGTTTGGATGCTCGAATGCTAGGGGCGGGCCGTCCATGAGTCTTTGTGAGCTTTGTCGGAAAACTGTCAAAGACTGTTAATGCAGGCCGCCCCTAGCGGGTTTACTTCAGTGCCGGGTCTCCAGGGTTAAGTTTTTTCCACGACTGCATCACCACCTGCGCCTTGGGCTCTTTCCCGTTCTCAAGGTAGTACTGGATCAACGACAGTCGCGCATTGCGGTTATACGGTTGCGCGGCGAGCAGCTTTTCCAGCTGCTCACAGGCCTGATCCACATGCCCACTGTCATGCAGCGCCACCGCCAGTACATAGTTGTATTGCGGATTCGCGGGCTCCAGCCGCGCAGCTTCACGCAGGTGCGGCATGGCTTTCGCCGTATCCCCGACCCGAATCAGCATCAACCCCTGGGTGTGTTGCAGCAGCGCCGCCTCTGGGTGCTGCTTGAGGTTGTCCGTGATCAGCGTGCGTGCCTCCAGGGCGCGGCCGTTAGCCTCCAGCCATTGCGCCAGGGTCACCAGCGCCGGGAAGAAATCCGGATCCCGCAGCAACGCGGTGCGCAGTTGCGCCTCGACCTTGTCGCCCCGACCGCTGGCCTGATACAGCATCGCCAGGTTGAGATTGGCTTCGGCCCGCTCCAGCAAGCTCATCTGTACATTTTCATATTCCGCGATCGCCTTGTCCCAGGCTGGCCCAAGCCCTTGTGCCGAGGCACTCAAAAGATCCCGG
This sequence comes from Pseudomonas sp. SED1, assembly GCF_034044025.1. Classification (NCBI taxonomy): domain Bacteria; kingdom Pseudomonadati; phylum Pseudomonadota; class Gammaproteobacteria; order Pseudomonadales; family Pseudomonadaceae; genus Pseudomonas; species Pseudomonas sp. SED1. Next base: position 35,201 of record NZ_JAXCIS010000135.1, on the reverse strand, counting down.
GCGGCGATGATCCTTACCGCCAGCACCGGGTCCCGCAGCAACGGCCCATACAACGCGACCCGTTCAGGGGGCGGCAGGAACGCACTGATCGCCCGCACCGCGCTCTCACGGACTTGCGGCGCCGGGTTGCCGAGGTCCTTGGTTGCCAGCTTCAACGCCTGCTCACTCGGGTAGTTCGGCAGTTCAGCCAGCAATGTCGCACGCTGGATCGGTGGCAGATTGTTGCGTGCCAACTGGTCATACAGCGCCTGCGCGGCGCCCGGTTGGCCGCCACGAATCAACACCATGCTTTCGGCGTAACGCGGCGCATGTTCAGGCTCGCTGGCACTCCAGAGCTTGAACTGCTCGCTGACCTTATCGCCGGGCCGGGGGATGCTGAAACTGTGGTCATGCCGGAAGTCATTGCCCATGTAGAACTTGCCAGGCATGTGGCAATCGACGCAGAACGAACCTGGCTCACCGGCCGCGTGGCGGGTGTGTTCGGGGGAGTCGTAGTTCTTGGCCTGCAACCCGCGACCATCCACGGTGGCCACCGCGGTTTTGCCCGCGGTGTTGTGGCATTGCAGACACAGGCCATTGCCCGGCGCCTTCAGCTCGGCGTTGTGAGGGTTATGGCAGTCGCTGCAGCGCACGCCTTTGTCGGCCATTTTGCTCTGGGCGAACGAGCCGTGTTCGAACACTTCATCCTTGATCTTGCCGTCCAGCGCGTACAGCTCGCGGGTCAGGACGCTGGGCAGGTAATCGTCCATCAGGCGCTTGCCGACGGTATAGCCGTCCCCCAACGGTGCACGACGGGCGTGGCAACGGGCGCAGGTTTCGATCTCGACGGTGGCGTCCTTGTCTTTCAGGTTCACGGCAAAGCCTGCGTGCAGCAGGTCACTTTTTTTCGCCGCCCACGCCACATGGTTCGACGCCGGCCCATGGCACGCCTGGCAGCCGACGCCCAGGCTGTTCCATTGGCTGTCGAAGCTGTTTTTGGCCGCGTCGAAATTACGCTTGTAGCCGGTGGTGTGGCACTCCACGCACATGAAGTTGGCGTTCTGGCTGGGCTTGCTCCAGTGCAACGGGTTCTTGAAGTTCACGCCCTGGCCGGGGTAGAGGTGAAACCAGCGGTTTTTTTGCGTATCCCAGGCCACGCCCAGGGCCTGCAGGCGCCCGTCACCGACCTCGATCAGGTATTGCTGCAACGGTGCGATGCCGAAGGTATAGGCGACCTTGAAGTCCGCAGCCTTGCCGTCGGCACCGGGTGTGTTGACCCAGAATTCATCGCCCCGGCGCGAGAAACGGGTGGTCTCACCCTCGCTGCTGAAGGATGCATTATTGAAGTCCGCCGGTACCGTCTCGGGAGTGGCGGCTTGCATCGCCAGTTGGTGGTGCGAGCCTTGCCAGTCCTTGACCTGGGCCTGATGACAGCCTTGGCATTGCTGCTCGTCGACCATCTTTGCCGGCGGCGGCACCACGGCCACCGGCGTGACCACGGGTGCAGGCGCCGCCATCGGCAGCTTGGGGGTGCTGGCCTGGAGAAAAAACCAGATCCCGGCCATGGCCAACAGCAACAGGGCGATCACAACGGGGTACAGGTAACGACTGGATGAATCACGGCGAGGTACGGTTTTATTGTCAGGCTTGGGCATTACGACTTCCGATGTCCGATGCATTGACGCTCTAGTGGCGCGCTTAAGCTCCGTGCAGCTTTGACGTTGGGCGCTTACCTGTCAAATAGTCGCTGTGAAATACCCCACAACCTGCAACGTCTGCCGGGTTATTTTCCCAGAGTTGGCTATACCTACATCTCAGTGTTCCTTCGATGACAGCCATGGAGTTCGACGATGAAGCTAGGACTAATGATCGGCACGGTGTGCATTGCCTCGATCGGGGTGGTGGGGTGTTCCAGCAAGGTCACGCAGCCGGACGAATACTCCGGCTTCCTCTCCGACTACAGCCAACTGAAGGAGGCCAAGTCGCCGTCGGGGGCGGAAGTGATGCGCTGGGTCGACCCCAACCTGAACCTGAGCCGCTATACCGCGGTGTACATCGAGCCCACCCAGTTCTACCCCAAGCCACAAGCCACTACCAAGATTCCTGACAGCACCTTGCAGGGCATCAACACCTACTACAACCAGGCGCTCAAACGCGAGCTGGAAAAATCGCTGCCCCTGGCCAACGGGCCTGGCCCGGGCGTGATCGTGGTACGGGCGGCTATCACGGCAGTCAGCAGCAAGACCGAAAGCCTCAAACCGTATGAGTACATACCCGTCGCCCTGGTGGCCGCTGCGGTCAGCACCGGCACCGGGATTCGTGACCAGGAAACCACCCTGGGCACCGAAGCCCAATTCCTTGATGGCGACAGCAGCAAGGTGATTGCTCAGGTCGTGCGTAAGGGCACCGGCAAGCCGTTGTCGAACGACTCCCAAGTGATGAAAGCCGATGATGTGAAAGCTGTGATCGACGGCTGGGCTTCGGACCTGCATCAGTCGTATCTCAAACTCAAACGCTGAAACGTTGCGCCCGGGGTTCGCGCCCCGGGCCAACTGAGCGCTCAACTACTGGCCAATAAACCAGCGGTAATAAGGGTTGGCGCTGTCTTGTTGCAACACCGCCTGGATATCCCGGCCCCAGGCGGTGCGGTCGCCGGTATAGGCATGCAGGCTGGCGCGATAGAACTGCATCAGGCGTTGTTGTTCGCTGGCCAAGGTCCGCGTGAACGCCGGGTCTGCATTCAGTAACGGTGCCGGCACCCGCAAATCCAGGAGTACCGGGAGCACCCGGGCGATCTCTTTACTGCGCACCCACGGCGCGTATTCGATACGCGGTTGGTCATCGGTGACAGGCAATGCATTGCCTGCAAAACGCTCCAGGCCCTGGCGATCGGTGACCCAGGTCGCGAGCAGGGTTGCCGCCGAATCAATGCCCACGTCCCCCAGGGCACTGCTGACGGTCGGTTGCTCAAAGCGCTGGCGAATCACCGTGGCATCCAGCGTGATGGGCTCCATGGAACCCACCAGCAGCATTTCATGGAACTCGCTGGTCCACAGGGTCGCGTACGGGAACACGTCGAGGAAACTGCGTACCAGTGACTGAGAGTCTTCGATGTTTTGCGTCGGCAGCGGTAGCCATTGGGCCAGCAGGCCGTTTTTCTCCAGGCGCCGGGCGGCCAGTTGATAGAAGTCGCGGGAATACAGGTTGACCACGCCAGCCGCCGACGGCGGTGGTGGTTCGAGGGTGATCAGGTCGTACGCCTGCGGGTTGCGCAGCAGCTCCTGGCGACCGTCCCGCAGGCGCACATCGACGCCCGGATCACTGGCGGCATTGAAGTTGCCCTTGAACAACGGCGCCGCCTGGATCACCGATGGCAGCAACTCGGCGACCACCCGGTGTTCCAGCCCGGGATAACGCAGCAACGCCCCGGCGGTAATCCCGGTGCCAAAGCCGATTACCAGCGCAGAACGGGGTTCGCCGCTATGGATCAGCAGCGGCAGCAGCGCCTGGATTCGCATATAGCGCAGAGACGGCATGGCGTCGCCGGTGTTGGACACACCCTGGATATACAGACGCTGAAAGCTGCGGGCACCCTGGCCCTGGCTGACCACAGCGACGGTGGCGCCACGACCTTCCTGATAAAACGCCAGGCTCGCATTACGTGCCCCGGGCAGCAGCTTGGCCAGGCGATCCACCGGGGTCAGCAGTGCCACCGCCAGTGACAGCAAGCCGAGGCCGACCACCGCCTGACGCCGGCCTTTCTTGACCCCGTGGCCACGGCGTACGGCAAAATAACCCACGACACCGGCGATCACCGCAAGCAGGCCCAAGGTACGTACCAGCCCGAGCCAGGGAATCAGCACAAAACCGCACAACATCACCCCGACAATCCCACCCAGGGTGTTGAACGCCACCACAGCGCCGACGTCCCTGCCCACATGCTCGCTGCCCACGCTCAAGCGCAGGGCCAGGGGAAACGCCGCGCCGAGCAACAGGGTTGGCACAAACACGATGCACAGGGCGGCCACCGCAAAGCGTGCGCTCATGCCCGGCAGTTCGGCGCCGCCCAGGCTCAGCACCAGAGCTTCGGCCTGGGTTTGCAGCAGCACCAGCCAGCGGCCCAGCAGGGCGATTTCCAGCAAGGCCACCAACCCGGCACCGGCGATCAACAGCCCGAATACGCCCCATGGATCACGGATGCGCTCGACCCGCCGTGCCATCAACTGGCTGCCGATAAACAGCCCCGCCAGGTAAGTGGCGAGCACCACGGCAAACGCATAGGTGCGGGTGCTCATGAACTGCACGATGGATTGCGACCACACCACCTCGTAACCCAAAGCCACGCCGCCGGCGATGGCGTACAGCACCAAGGCCAGGCGCGCCGGTTTTGCGCCGTGGGCATGGGTGATTACCGTGGTGGTGTGATGCCGCACATACAACAGCGCGCCGACGGCAGCCAGCAGGTTGAGGATCGCTGCCACCAGGGCACTGCCGCGCACGCCGAAGGTGGCGATCAGCACAAAGGCGGTGAGCAAGGTGCCGGCAATTGCCCCGGCAGTGTTAGCGGCGTACAAGCGGCCACCAGCCTGGCCGAGGGTCTTGGGGTCGATGTCCAGCGAGCGCACCAGCACTGGCAAGGTGCCGCCCATCAACAGCGCCGGGATGCCCACCAGTACAAACGGCAGGACCCAGGCCAGCAGGCCGACCTGTTGTTCCAGCCAGGCAAACGGACTGGCGGCCATGCTCAGGGCGACAGTCGCGCCCACGCCGAGCACAGCGACGAGAATTTCGAGAATTGCATACAGCAGCAGCGGTCTCGACAGGCGATCCGCCCAGCGCCCGAACAGCAAGCCACCCAACGCCAAGCCGGCAAAAAACGCGCTGATGCCGGTGGTGATGGCGTACACCTCCACCCCGACGACCAACGACAGTTGCTTGATCCACAGCACCTGGTACACCAGGGCGGCCATACCGGAGATGAACAGGAGTAGGGCGGGAATCAGCGTGGTTGAGGTGTGAGCCAGTGCAGCAGGTTTGCTGGCGGTGCGTGACGACATTGCAGATAGCCTTATGGAAATACCGATCAAAGTGTGGCGAGGGAGCTTGCTGTAGCAAGGGGGCTTGTCCCCCGTTGGGCCGCGAAGCGGCCCCCAAGCATGCGACGAGGAACTGACTGAAGCTCCGCGATCACCTTATTGGGGCTGCTGCGCAGCCCAACGGGGGACAAGCCCCCTCGCCACAGAAAAGCCCTCAAGTTCGAGGGCAAGTGCTGCACTTGTTATTGCGCCGGGTTAGCCTTCATTTTTTCAGCAATCTTCTTGTCCACGGCTTCGCGGATCTGGTCGATGCTGAAGCTGGCCGGTTTCTGGCTCGGCGGGTACTCGATAAACGTCTCGAGGAACTTCGCCGATTTAGTCACCGCCACTGCACCCAGGTAGATGTTTTTGGTGCTCCAGTCGTAGTACTGGTCAGACACCACATCCGCCCGCTCATACGGGTCCATCCTCAGGTTGAAGATCTTCGGTACGCGCAGTTGCACGAACGGTTCGCTCCAGACCCGGAAACCACCCGGCTGGCGCTGTTCGGCGAACACCACTTTCCAGTTGTCGAAACGCACGGCTACCAGCACGCCATCGTCGTTGAAGTAGAAGAACTCGTTACGCGCGCCTTTGGGCTGTTGGCCGGTCAGGTACGGTAGTTGGTTGTAACCGTCCAGGTGCACCTTGAAGTTGGTGCCGCCCGCCGTCGGGGCCCAGCCCTTGAGCAGCTTGTCTTTCACGTCCCCATCGCCAGCGGCGGCCAGCAGGGTAGGGAACCAGTCCATGCCCGAGACCATTTCGGTGGAAACTTCCCCAGGCTTGATCTTGCCCGGCCAGCGGATGATCGCCGGCACCCGGTAGGCACCTTCCCAGTTGGAGTCTTTCTCGTTGCGGAACGGCGTGGTTGCCGCGTCCGGCCACGAGAACTGGTTCGGCCCGTTGTCGGTGGTGTAGACGACGATGGTGTTGTCGGCGATTTTCAGGTCGTCGAGGGTTTGCAGGAGTTTGCCCACATCGGCGTCGTGCTCCAGCATGCCGTCGGCGTACTCGTTGCCGGGCATGCCGCTCTGGCCCTTCATCGAATCACGCACGTGGGTGAACACGTGCATGCGGGTGGTGTTCATCCACACGAAGAACGGCTTGTTGGCTTCGGCCTGCTTCTTGATGAACGCCTGCGCGGCGGCAGTGGTTTCGTCGTCGATGGTTTCCATGCGTTTGGCGGTCAACGCGCCGGTGTCTTCGATCTTGCCGTCGGCAAAACTGTGGATCACGCCGCGTGGGGTGTTGGCCTTGACGAACTCGGCATCATCCTTGGGCCAGTACGGGCGTTCCGGCTCTTCTTCGGCGTTGAGGTGGTACAGGTTGCCGAAGAACTCATCGAAGCCATGGTTGGTGGGCAAGTATTCATCCCGGTCACCCAGGTGGTTCTTGCCGAATTGCCCGGTGGAATAGCCCAGCCCTTTAAGCGCCTGGGCGATGGTGATATCGCGTTTTTGCAGACCCACCGGCGCGCCGGGGATACCCACCTTGGACAAGCCAGTGCGCAACGGCGTCTGGCCTGTGATAAAGGATGAGCGCCCGGCGGTGCAGCTGTTCTCCGCGTAGTAGTCGGTGAACAGCATGCCTTCCTTGGCGATGCGGTCGATATTCGGGGTTTTGTAACCCACCACGCCCATGGAATAGGCGCTGATGTTAGTTTGCCCAATGTCATCACCGAATATCACCAGGATATTCGGCTTTTCGGCGGCCCAGGCTGAAGCCGAGACCCCCATCACCGATACCGCCACCAGGGCGAGTTTCGGCAGCCACTTGCGTATGCGAGTCATATGACTTGCTCCTTTCTCGGCTTGAGTCGCGTTGCTTGCGACCAACGTTTATTACAGTCCATCGTGACGTCTTTTCTTATTGCACCTGCTGTTGCACAGCCGGCTCGAAAGGGTAGATGCGCTTCCACTCGGTCGCCATGTCCACCACGTTCCAGCCTTTTGTCTTTGCTTCGTCCAGCGCCTTGTCCAGGCGCCCGATCTGAGAATTGCGGTCATAGGCCCACTCGCGCTTGGCGTCGGTGTGGTGCACCAGGCCCATGAAACGTTTGCCGGAGCCTGCGGCTGTCCACTGGAGCATTTGCAGGTCGCCGTCGGAGTTGCCGAAGGCCAGGATCGGCCGGCGGCCAATGATCGAGTCGATGCTTTCCGGCTTGCCCGGGCCATCGTCGTTGTGGGCGAGCCTGGCGGTGCGCAGTACCTGCGGAGCACCGTCCTTGATCTGGAACGCGGTGACGAAGTTGGAGCCGATCACCTGTTCCGGTGGCACGCCATACACCACCTCGGCGAAGGCGCGCATGAACGCGGTATCCCCGCCGGAAACGATGTAGGTCTTGAATTGCTGGCTGCGCAGGTAGTCGAGCATCTCCAGCATCGGCTGGTAGATCATCTCGGTGTAGGGCTTGCCGGTCTTCGGGTGACGGGCCTGGGCGAGCCAGGTTTTGGCGTTATCGATAAAGGCGTCGGTGCTGATGCCGGTATGAGTCGCGCCGATGATTTTCAGCAGGCCTTCCATGCCGCTTTGGGCCAGGGCCTGGTGATCATTTTCGAGCACGGCCTTGAATGGCTGGGTGGTTTTCCAGTCGGGATGCTGGGGGGCCAGGCGCTTGATTTCGTCGAAGGCAAACAGCACCTCGAAGTAGGCCGGCTGTTCGGTCCACAGTGTGCCGTCGTTATCGAATACAGCGATGCGTTCAGCGGGTTTTACAAAGTCCTTGGAGCCTTCCGTGGTGACGGCCTGGACGAACTCGATGATGTGCTTTTTGCTCGGCCCTTCGTTCCACGAGGGCAGCGGATCGGCGGCCAGGGCCGGCAAGCTCAACAGCAGCAGAAGGGGCAAGACGGAACGGAGGGACGTCATGGGAAATCCTTTTCGCGACGGGGGTTCAGTGGTAGCAAGCGTAGTCGACGAAACCACCAGCGCAATGCCCCGCAACCACGTCGCCACAGCGGCGGAATACGTGGCCATATGCCATGTGCGAGGTACGTGGCCAGCACCAACAACACCAACGCAGCGCCCCAAGCCAACCCGTGTTGCGACAACTGCCAGCGGCTGTGCTGGCCGAGTTGCTTGAGGTCTTCGGCGATGGAAAACGTCGGCGTGTAGGCGCTCGCTGCTTGTGCCTCGACGGTAACTTCCGGCACACGCGTCACCTGCAGCCGATGGTTGCGGCTGTCCCACCATTTCACGACGATAGCCGGCAGTTGGTAGCGACCGGCTTGCTCGACGCGGTACACCTGCCGGTCGATGCGTTGGCCGCCGCTGATGTTGCCGCGTCCATCATCCAGGTTGCTGATGACCGGCGACTGCGGATAACGGCGCAGGCCTTTTACCTGTGCCTGGTCGGGCGGCGGCAAGGACAGGCCGGGGGTGTTGTCGGCTTGCAGGGTGAGCGTGCGGGTGAGGGTGTCACCGACCTTGAGCGGTGTGGTGGTGACGGTCTGGGTCAGGCGCAAACCATCAGCCACCAATACCGTTTCCCCGGGTTCAAATCCCGGCGGTTGGGTGGCCTGGAAGTGCAGCGGTGCTGTTTGCGCACTCAGAGGCGCGCTGGCCTGCCCGGGCTGGGCCTGCACAGTCAGCGGCGGAATATTGAAGGTCTGGGCCACGGCGGGCGTGATGCGGTAGCGGTAACGCATGCCGTAGAAGGTCTTGCCCTCGATCACCTGGTTCACGTGCTCGGACTCACTGTCCGGCGCCTGCACCCGTGCGCCGGGCAGTTGCAGCGGCGGCAGGCTGGCGGCGGCGGTGAACCAACTGTCGGTCAATACATCGACCTGCAATTGCACTTGCTCGCCCACTACCACGTTGTTGCCAGGCACCAGTTGCGCCTGCACCCTCAATTGCGGTTCGGCCGCCCACAGCGGGCCTGCGATCAGCAGCAACAGCCAGCAGAGCCGGTTCATGGCTGGGCTCCCTGATCCTGGAGGCTGAACTTGCGGCGCAAGAAGTTCGCCGGTGACGTCGTCAGATTCTGCAACCACAGCGCATCGTTGCTTGCCTGCTCCGTCTGGATCGCCTTGCTCTTGCCCTTGCTGGCCGCCTTGTCGAACTTGACCGCATCGGGTTTGACCTCGGGGGCGTTGTCCGAGGCGTTCTCCGTGTCTTTCTTCAGCGCCAGGGCGAGTGCCAGGTTGGCGCTGGCTTCGGGGAATTGTGGCTGTAGCTGCAATGCCTGCTGATAGGCGGCGATAGCGTCGTCGAACTTGAAGCGGCGCACATGGATATTTCCTCGGTAGAACGCGGCCTGTGCGGTGTCGAGTTGGGCAAAGGTCGCCAGGGCCAGGTCGTAATCGGCAGCGTTGTAGGCGGCAATGCCTTTCCAATACGGGTCGACAAACAGCGCGGCAGCGGCGGGGTAGTGATGATGTTCGAAAGCCCAGCGGCCTTGTTGATCGCGAGTGAAGAACGCGTCGGTCAGCGCGTTGGCTTCGGCGGGCGCGGGTTGCAGGAATACCCCCAGCAGCAGCACCGCCATCCAGTTCAGGCTCCAGCCCCGGCGCACACTGAAAAACGCCAACAGCAACAGCGGCCAGCACAGCCAGTAACCGGCATCTTTCCATTGCAGGTTGCGCTGTTGTTCGTCGGCATTCTGGAAGTGCTGTTGGGCATGGAGTTCGACCCAGTCCAGGTCGTCATCGTTGAGGGTCAGGCTACCCAGTGGCGCATCAGTGGCCGACGCCAGTTGCTTCAAGGCGCCGGCATCGAAGTTCACGCCGACCGCCAGTACCAGCACCTGCAGCGGGCTGTCCGCCAAGTGTTGTTTGAGCTGTGGCAGCTGTGCCGGATCGACGCCGTCGGTGACCAGCAACAGCGTGCCAGGGGCTTTTTCGGCCGCCAGCAAACGCTTGGCCTGGTCGATCACTCCGGCGACATCCCGCCCGGGCTTGCTGATCAGGTCGGTGGCCAGGGCCTGGATAAAACTGTCGAGCAATGCCGGGTCGTCCGTTGGTGGCAATACCAGATGCGCGCTGCCGGCATACACGATCAACCCAGTACGCGCGCCCTGGCGACGCTGTACCAGGTCCTGCAATTTGTGCTTGGTGGCTTGCAGGCGGGTAGGCGGCACGTCAGCGGTGTCCATCGACGGCGACAGGTCGAGGGCGATGATCAGCGGCGCGCGATTCTCCAGGAAGTCGGGCCGGTCCTGTTCCCAAGTGGGCCCGGCACTGGCCAGTGCGCCGAGAATCAGCAAGGCGCTGACCAGATGCACCGGCCGCAGGCGATGAGGGTCGGTCGGGGTCAGCAGTAAATGCGGCAACAAGTGCGGGGCGATATTGCCCCTCAAGCGTCGTTGCAGGTCCTTGCTGCGGCGCCACAACAGTGGCAGCAACAGGCCAAGCAACCCAAGCAGTAGCCAGACCGGGCGCAGGAAGTGGAAGTCACTGAGGTTGAACTCCATCGCGGACCTCCCGATGGCGCAGTCCCAAGTGCGGCCACAACGCGGCGATCAGGTGATACAGCGCGAGCAGGCCGATGGCGGCCGTCAGTGGCATCCAGAACAGATCACGCTTGGGCTGGTGGCTGAGGGTTTTCACCTGATGCGGGGTGATCTGGTCGAGGGTGGCGTAGACCTGGTCCAGGGTGTCGCGGTTCTCCGCCCGGAAATACCGCCCGCCGGTGGCTTCGGCAATCTGTTGCAGCGCGCTCAGGTTGACCTTTGACTCACCTGAAGCGCCCGGATCGCCAATGCCGATGGTATGAATCACCACGCCCTTGGCCGCGGCCATGGACGCCGCATGGTCGGGCGGGATCGCGCTGCTGGTGTCGTTGCCGTCGGTGAGCAGGATCAGCACCTTCTCTTGTTCATGGGCCTGGTCCAGCAGCTTCAGGCTTAGGCCAATGGCATCGCCAATCGCGGTGTTGGGCCCTGCCATGCCGATGCCGCTGTCATCCAGCAGCAGCGACAGGCTGGCGTGGTCCAGGGTCAATGGCGCCTGGGGATAGGCGCCGCTGCCAAACAGGATCAGGCCGATACGGTCGTCCTTGCGGCGCTGGATAAAGCCATGCACCACCTGTTTGACGGCGGCCAGGCGGTTGATCTTCTGGCCGTTGGTGTCGGTAAAGTCCTGGGTTTCCATGGACTGTGAGATGTCGATGGCCAGCATCAAGTCCCGCACCGGCTGTTGGCGCTCGATGGGTTTTTCGATCCACACCGGGCGGGCAATGGCCAGTACCAACAATGCCCACACCAGCAGGTTGAGCAGCAGTTGCAGGCGGTTGCTGCGAATGCCGCTTGCCTTCGGCGTCTGGCCCACGGCCCGGCTGAGGCTGGCGAAAAACGGCACGCGCACGGCGCTGCGGGCTTCACGGTATTCCGGCAGGTAACGGTAGGCCAGCCACGGCAGCGGCAGCAAAAGCAGCAGCCAGGAATAATCAAGCTGCCACATGGTGATGCTCCACCCAGGCTTTGCACTGGGCCAACAGCTGTTCGCGTTGCGCGCTGGAAACATTCACCGAACCATACGCAAGGCTTGCCAGTTGGTGGCTGAAGTCCTCCGGCAGCGGGGCCTTGGCATGGCGCAGCAGGAACGCCTGCCAGTCGGCGCCACTCAAGGTTGGCACGCGCTGGCGCTCCTCCGGCGCAAGCGGCATCGACAGCGCCACACGCTTGAGCAATTCGGGCAATTCGCGCAGGTCTTCCAGCGCGTTGAGGCGCGCCAAGGCTTCGCGGCGATAGGCATTGCGCCGCCAGCGCAGCCAGGCGCGGATGCCCAGCACCAGCAAGGCAATCGCGAGTGACCCCAGCAGCGCCCACCAACCCCAGCTCTGTGGCCAATAGCTGACCGGCGCAGGGAGGCCCAACTCCTTGAGTTGCTCGATACTCGGCACATTGGGGTTCATCGCCGCGCTCCATTGCGCCGGCCCAGTTCATCACGCAGCTGGTCAACTGCGGGCAGCGCCGTGCTGACCATCAACAAAGGCACTTGGCTGCGGCGCAGCAGACTGGCGACGTCCTTGAGCCGTCCGCCAAGAAAGTCGCCCAAGGGCTGGCGCACCTGGCGTTTCTGTACGGCCAGCTCGACCTGTAGTTGACCTTGGGTAACCATCAAATGCCCGCTGTCGGGCACGTTCAGTGCCAGCGGGTCATAGACTTGCAGGGCGATCACATCGTTGTGGGCCGACAGTTGCCGCATCAATTGCAGAGTGCGATCACCGGCCCCGGCGAAGTCACTGACAATGCAGATCAGGTGGTCATGCCCGGCCAGCGCCAGGCATTGTTGCAGCACCTTGTCGAGCTGGCCGTCAGCTTCATGGTCCGGATTACTCGCATTCAGCGCGGCGTTTTGTTCGACGATCCGGCTGCACAGAATTTCGACGCGCTTGCGGCTGCGCAACGGCGCCACGCTGTCGATACGCTCATCGTTGAACACCACCCCGCCGACCCGGTCGCCGGCGTTGAACACCATCCACGCGGCCAGCGCACCCAACTCGGCGGCGACGGCAGATTTGAAGCTGCGCACCGAGCCGAAGAACATCGACATGCGTTGGTCGACCACAATCAGCGCCGGGCGGTCGCGCTCTTCGGTAAAGGTGCGGATCACCGGTTTGCCGGTGCGCAGGGAAGCGCGCCAGTCCAGGTGGCGTAGATCATCGCCGGGCTGATAGCGGCGCAGTTCGTCGAAGTTCAGGCCGCGCCCGCGAAGTCGCGAGGCATGGTTGCCGGCGAGAATGCTGCCCTGGGGCTGGCGCGCGACAAAGCTCAGGCCGCGGGCCTGGAACTGCAGGGCCATCAACTGCCCCAGGGACACATAGACCAGGCCGTCGGTACTCATGCCGGGATCGCCACTTTTTCCAGCAGGCGGTCCAGCACCTGGTCGGCGCTGACACCATCGGCCACCGCGTCGTAGCTCAATTGCAGGCGATGACGCAGTACCGGATGCGCCACGGTGCGCACGTTGTCCGGGGTCACAAAGGTCTGACCCTGCAACCAGGCATCGGCACGGGCTGCGCGGTCCAGGCCGATGCCCCCACGGGGACTGGCGCCAAGGCTGATCCAACGCGCCAGGTCGGCGTCGTAGTCGCCGGGATGGCGGGTGGCGTTGATCAGGTCGATCAGGTAGCGGTCGATCGCGGGGGACACCTGGATCGCGCTGACTTCCTTGCGGGCAGCGAAGATCACCTCGGGGGCGAGGCTGAAGCCCTGGGTGGCCGCCGTGGCTGCATGCTGCTCTTCTTCACGCAGAAGGCGCAGCACCTGGCTTTCGTTTTCGGCACTGGGGTAATCCAGCAGGACTTTCATCAGGAACCGGTCCATCTGCGCTTCAGGCAGTGGGTAAGTGCCTTCCTGTTCGATGGGGTTCTGGGTGGCGACCACAATAAACAGCTCGGGCAGCGGATGGCTGGCGCCGGCCACGGTGATCTGGCGCTCTTCCATGGCTTCGAGCAAGGCCGCCTGGACCTTGGCCGGGGCGCGGTTGATTTCGTCCGCAAGGATCAGGTTGCCGAACAGAGGGCCTGGCTGGAAGCGGATCTGGTTCTGGCCGTCCACCTGGTGCAGCACCTCGGCGCCGGTGATGTCCGAGGGCAGCAGGTCGGGAGTGAACTGGATACGGCTCATCTTCGCATCCAGGTGCCGGGCCAGGGCCTTGACCGTGCGAGTCTTCGCCAGCCCCGGCAAGCTTTCCAGCAGCAAGTGACCGTTGGCCAGCAGGCCGATGAGCATCTGCCGAATCACCTGGTCCTGGCCCAGCACGCTTTCGGCAATGCTGGCTTGCAGGGCAGTTAAATCGTTGAGCGCTGTCATCACAATCTTCCTTGAAACAGTGGGTCACCAGGGTGCGGCGACCACGATGTACTGCACGGAACTGCCGACGTATTGCGGCTGGTACCACGTGGGCCCGCAATGTTGGTAGGCCACGCCATTGGCGATCACCGAGACGCAATCCACGGGCACCGTGGTGACGCGTGTCCCGATCGCGAGGATGGTCGCCGTGGTCGCGCCGATGACGGCGGCGGTGGCCCACGGGTGGTACCAGTCATCTCCGTGGGGCGGCGGAGGCGGTGGTGGAGGAGGCGGCATCGGGTACGGATGCGGCCCCGGTTGTGGTCCGGGTCCCGGATAGGGATGAGGGCCAGGTTGTGGCCCTGGATACGGATGCGGACCAGGCTCGGGGTGCGGCCCTGGCTGAGGATGGGGCTGCGGGTGCGGCTCCGGGTGTGGTGGCATCGGACGGGGTGCGGGCATGGGGTGCGGCGCCGGCATAGGAGGACGGTAACCACCACCGCCACCATGGGGCACTACAAACGTCCGTGCACCACCGCCGCCTCGCAGTTGCCAGGCTTGGGCGGTAATCGGATCGAACAGCGTCAGCAGCAAACTCGCGGTCAGCACCGCCGCTGTGCTTTTCATGGTTGTTCTCCCTGAGGCTCCAACTGTTGCAGGGGCACCGCGCGGGCGCCGGCCGGTGGGGTGAACTCAAAGTCGGCAGGCTTGGGCGAGCTGTTGAGTTGCCACAAGTAGTTGACGCTGTGCCTTGGGTGTTCGGCGGTGTCGCGACGGCTGATCACCAGTCGGCAGGGCAGCGGCTGCGAGCCTTGGCGAATCCACAACTGCCAGTCGATGTCCGGCTGGCGGTAGGCGTAGTGGGTGCAGGTCTGGCCGTCGATGGTTTCGCTGCCGATCAGCACGGCGTTGCTGATGCCCACCTCCTTAGCGGTGCCGGGGTTCCAGCGGAACAGGTCGGCCAGCGGCAACTCGATGCCGTAACGTTCGCTCAACTGATCAAGCAACCCGCCGATATTGGCCGGCGCAGCCTGGTTGGCGAAGTAGCCGCTGCGACTGTCGTAGAGGGTGAAGCTTTTGCCGTTGTAGAACAGGCTGCGGCGCTCACCGTCGCTTTCCACCGAGACTTGCAGCTTGTCTGGCTGCATCGCCGCGAGGCGGGTCTGGTGGCTGAATTCGATGGTCTGGCCGTTATCCAGCACCTGGTCAGTGTGGCTGTGGGCGTCGATGCGGAACTGCTGCAGGCTGCGCAGGTAACCGCCCATCTGTTCCAGGGCGGTCAGGGCCTTGGGTTCGAGTTCATCGGCCCAGGCCGTGGTGCTGGCGCTGAATATCAGGCCGATCAACAAAACGCGTGTGCAATGAAAACTGCGCATGGCGCACCTCGTTCAAAGCATGAAAGTCGGGATTACCGGGATAAACGACAGGCGGAAATTCCAGCGGCTGCTGATCAGGTCGTCGGCGTGGATCACCGAGTACTGCACCTCACCGGAAATGCGCACCGGTAGCTTGCCGAAGTACACAATCCGTCCGGCACCGAGGCCGATAGGGAAGTTGACCTTGTTGCCGCCTTCGGCTTTCCAGTTGACGGTGACGTTGGGCGTCATGCCCACCCGCCACTGGCTGGGGCCGGGAATGTTGCGCTGGATGAAGTACTGGATATTGGTCAGGCTGACGTCTTTGCGCCGGGCATCACCGCCCACCGACCACCAGTGCTGGGGGAACACTCCCAGGGTCCAGTCTTCTCCGAGGTAGGCGGCGACGAATGCCGGGCCCAGGGAATACTTGCCGGTGCCCAGCACGTCTTTTTCAGCGGTGGGGAACATCGCCGTCGGACCGAAGCCCCAAACCATTTTCCCGCCATTGGCAAAGCGGATCGGTTGCTTGGGCGAGAACACGCCCACATAAGCCAGGTCGCCAAACCCCGAGGTGCGGTCAAAAGGGTCGTTGACCACCGACGGGAAATCCCGGTCGGTCAGCACACCAGAAGGACTCATGCCAGCCAGGCCGCCGGCCTTCTGATTGATCGGTGCGCTGACGTAGCTGATGGGTAGGCGGTTGATCAGGTTCCAGTCTTCACCGAGGGAAATCGGGAAGGTGGGCATGAAGCTGTATTTGCCCAGGTAGCGAGTGCCGTTGCTGTGGGGCCCCTTGAGCGCGCTGTAGTCGAACTGGTTGAACAGCAGCACCAGGTTGCCCACCGGGTTGTCCATCAGCTTGGCGATCTGCTCGGTCGAGGGCTCGCAGCCGGCCTTGACCACTTGCTTGAGGTCGATATCAAAGTCTTGTTGCAGGCGGTGGCAGGTCTCGGCATCGGCCTTGGCGACCGGGCTGGCGCGGGTGCCCAGGTCCGGCAGATTGGCGGCAGATACGCCAACACTGCTGAACAAACCTGCACACAGGGCGGCACAGCGCACGCTGTTCACCAGACATACTGCAGGCGGAAGGTCCAGGTGTTCACGTCGGGTGAGCCGGTGCGCTCGGAGACCGTGTCGTTATAGGCGATCAGGCCGCCAAACTGGGGTGACAACATAAAACCCAGGCTGGCGCCCAGCAGGCCGTTTTCCTGTTTGTTGTCTTGCCAGTCGCCATCGATCTTGCTTTCGCCGCCGCGGTTGTAGGTGGCGTCCAGTGAAACCCAGAGCGCGCGGTTGATGGTGTAGCTGTAGTGACCCTCGATGGCGTACAGCGGCTTTTGTTCCAGCTTGCTGTCGCCGTGGTAGTCCTTGTTGTCGCCGAACAGCGACACGTAGGTGTTGATCTCCAGCCAGGTCGGGCCAATCGGGGTGCCGAAGCCCAGTTCGGGCTTGAACACCCAGCGGTTGGAGCCGATGTTGATGATGCGGTCTTTATCGTAGTCACCGGTGGGCATGGTCACCCACAGCGCGCCGGTGAGGAACGTCTCGGGTTTCCAGCTGGCGAACTCCTCGGCGGTCAGTGCCGGGCCACCAAAGATGTTATGGGCGAACACAATCTGCGTGTCGCCCATACCACCGTTGCGCTTGGTACCGCTGAAAAACTGGGCGTTGTCGAACGACGCCGAAACGTCGGCGTAAGGCTGGATAAACTGGATGGCGCTGTTGCGCCCGTCGATGCCGAATGAACGGGCGTAACGGAACAGATAGAGGTCGGCGTCCAACGACAGGCCGTTGATTGGCAATGTCGTGTCGATCGGGGTGTTGGTGTCGACCCGATTGTAGTAGCCGAACACCATGTTCAGGTCCGTCGGGGAGTTTTGCCAATCCCTGGCATTGTCGGCAAACCCTATCCCTGGCATCAGTGCCAGTGTGGCGGCGGTAAACGCACTCAGTTGACTACGTGAAACCATGGCTCTACTCCTTGTAAATGCCTGATGTCAGGGTGCAGCGGTGCTACTTGATCAGGCGTTATTTGATCGGTGTGAGCGGTGGCAGCTTCCATTGGCCATTGCCCACTTCGGGCTTGGGCAGGTAAATGCGCAATACGGCATAGAACGGGCCGGGCGGTGCAGGCAGCCAGTTGCTTTGTTCGGCTTTCGGTGGCTCGTGGTGCGCCACCAGCAGCGTCAGGCCGCCATCGGCGTCGAGTTTGAAGTTGGGCAACATCCGCGAGTTGAGCAGGTAGCGCTTCTTCAGGTTCGGCACCAGCAGCTTGGTCTTGGCGTCGTACATGGTCAGCGACCAGAACGCATCCGCCGGTGGCAACTGGTCCTTGGCGAAGTGCACGGTGTAACTGTGGCGCGCGCCGTTGGCCGGTTTGCCTTCGCTGTCGACGAAGTAGCTCAGGTAGGCGGCCTCATCCGTCGAGTTGCCGAAGATCCCCAGGTTGGCGCCCACGTAGCGATACAGATAATTGTTGTTCAGATGGTCT
Source organism: Pseudomonas sp. SED1 (assembly GCF_034044025.1). Classification (NCBI taxonomy): domain Bacteria; kingdom Pseudomonadati; phylum Pseudomonadota; class Gammaproteobacteria; order Pseudomonadales; family Pseudomonadaceae; genus Pseudomonas; species Pseudomonas sp. SED1. The sequence continues at coordinate 17,564 of NZ_JAXCIS010000135.1, read as the reverse complement.
CGCGAGCCGAAGAAATCGCCACTGGCCACTTGGTGAGTGTCGATCTTGTCCTTCTTGAACGCTGCAAACTCAGCCTTGCCATCAGCAATCCCGTCTTCCAGGGCCTTGCGTTGTTCAACCGTCAGGGCCTTGAGGTCAAACGGTTTGCCGGCCTCGACGCCGATCTTGGCAAAACGCGCGAGCACCTCTTTTTCACTGTCCTGAGGCGCCGCATAGCCCAGCATGAAGTTCAGGTAGCGGAACAGGTGCACGCTGTCGCTCATGTTGGGGGTTGGCTTGGGCCAGGCGATTTTCGGCGGCTTGATCGGTTTCGGCTGGTTCACATAGTTGCTGAGGGTCTGGACCTTGTAGCCGCCCTGGATCTGCTTGACCTTGGCGAGGTCCTTGTCATCGAACAATTGGGTGCGGTACAGGGCGTAGGTGATGTTGCTTTCGCTGTACACCACGCGGTCGACATTGGGGGGCTGCTGACCTTTCCAGTCAGGGCCGGCGATCATGTAGTGGCCGCCGTTGTTGCCGGTGCTGCGGGTGCCCAGGTAGCCGAAGTTCTGGGTGTAGAGGTCGATCAACTGCACCGAGTAGTATCGGTTGTCTTCGATCTTCGGCAGGGTCAGTACGACCGGCTCGGCGCGCAGGTCCAGCCAGACAAAGGAGTAGGGCGTGTCCGAATTCGGTGTAATGAACGCAGTGTCCTTGGGCGTGAACACTTGCGCGGTGTTGCCGATATGGTTGAACGGCGCCTTGAAGTTCGGCCCGGTCTTGTCAACGGCCTGGGTGTAGAGGGTCTTGTACATCTCCACCACCGGGAAGCCATACAGGTAAGCCTCCTTGGCGATGGCCCGGGCTTCACTCGGCGTGGCGGTGAAATCGGCCCAGGCGCCGGTACTCATGAAAATCGAGAGGCTCGCCAACAGCAGGCGCGTCGGAGTTCGAATCATGTTGTTGCGTCCTTACTGAATCAGTCGGATGTCGTCGAGTTTCCAGCTCTTATCGAAGTAGGCCTCGGTAGGCGCATACAGTCGGAAATAGCTGAACCAGTGTTTGCCGGGCAGAGTTTGCACCCAGTTGCTCTCGAAGTCTTTTGGCGCGTGAGGTCCGAAGTAAAGATCTATCGAACCGTCGGCATTTTTCTTCAAATCCTGGCGTGACGACAGGTCGGCCTTGCGCTGCGGGTTGTCGATCAGGCAGCGGCTGTCGATGTCATACACGGTCATCGACCAGAACTGTTTGGCCGGAGGGTTGGCGCCGATGTGCAGGGTGTAGGACTTGCCGCCGTCGAGCCACTGGCCCTTGTTGTCGGTGTAGGCGCCGAGGTAAGTCTGGCCCAGGCCCGGGGTCTTGGAAACCATGCCTTTAGTGTTGGTCACCGCTTCGTAGAACCAGGCGCTGCGTTCCCACAGCTGGTCGTAATAGGCCACGCGCTGGGACGGCTCGGTGATGTTGAGCACGGTGTCCCATTGCCGGTCTTTCCAGTACTGCGCCTGGGGGAAACGCTTGGCGAAGGCGTTGGCCTTGGCGATCAATTCACCCATTTGCGCGCCTTGCTCCAGGGCTTGGCGCTGGTGTTCGTTAGGGTTGAAGGGTTTGTCCTTCTCGATGCCCAGGCTGGACAGCATGGCCATGTAGAAACGGTCGCGTTCGTTGACCGGCTCTTTCTGGATAATCCCGTGCAGTCGCTGCCAGTAGGCCATGCCACGCGGCTGGGTGCCGGACCAGGGTTTGCCGCCGGGGGACAGCAAACGGGTCTTGCCGGGATTGGCGCGCTGGGCGTAGGGGTACATCTTGAACTGCTCGACCAAGGCCTTGCCTTTTGCCGGGTCTGGGTCGAGTACGCGAAAGCCTACCAGTATGTTCATGGTTTCCGACTTGGCGAGGTAGTACTTGCCTGCATCGGCCGGGGGTTCCTGGCCTGGTGGCAACACCAGGTACTTGCCGCCTTTACCTTGGTCGGGGCCGGTCTGGCCCATGTCGATGATTGCTCGTTGCCAGAAATCACCGATCCCGCCGGCCGTTGGCCCCGGCGGCAGCTCAATTACCAGTGGCCCGGTTTCGTTGAGGTCGACGAAACCGAGGACATAAGGCGTGGTTGCGTTGGCGGTGATCACGCCGAGTTTGTCTTCATAGGTGGTCAGCACCATCAGGTCGCCACTGCGGGCGCCCAGCTTGGTGCTGAATTCGTCCTGCCATTGGGCGTATGACACCAGCGGCAAGGCCCACAGATAACTTTGGGTGGCCTGCTGGAAATCCAGTTCGCCGTACAGCTTGGCGATTTCGCTGTGGGCCGGCAGCTCACCTTCCATCGTGATTGGGCCGATGCGCGTATCCAGCGCTTGCGCGCTGGCGGTCAGGGCCAACAGGCTGAAACCGGCACTCCGAAGCAGAGCGTGCATAAAATGTCCTTATTTCCCAAATGTGACGTTGATCCCGGCAAACAGGGTGAACTGCGGCAGGCCATCGCCCTTGCGGGCAACCGTCCACTGCGGTTCGATATAGGCGTTGAGGATATTGCTGCCGGATTTCCAGGCCTTGCCGGCACCGAAACCGATAGGGATGTAATGGGTGTCGTTTTTCAGGTCAAACGTCCAGGTGCCGGTGGAGCGCAGGTACCAGCCCTTGGGCAGGTTATGGATGATGAACGGCTGGAAAGTGGCACTTTCCACATGGGCGCGATCGCTGTCGCCGGCGAAGGAGCTTTGGTATTGAACCAGAGCGCCGAGCAGGCCGCGGGGCGAGGCATCGATGGCCACCGCCGCCAAGCCGGCCTGCCACTTGCCGGTGCCCAGTTCATCGTGCTCGGCGGTAGGCGCGGTGATTTGCGGGCCGATGCCCAACTGCACGCCGTCGGTCTTGAGCAGGAAAATATCGAACAGGTTCAAGTCGCCGATCCCTGTGGTGTAGCCGCTGTGGGGATCGGGGCGGGTGCTGATGGGCAATGTCGCGCGCAACAGCTGGGGCACCCCGATGAAGTCCGAGGGCGCAACGGGCAGCGTGCCGCGCAGCAGCATGTCGTTGGTGTGGGCGTTAGTGTCGAATAACTTCGGGGTGTAAAAGTCCTGCAGGTTTGCACCCGGTGCGAGGTTCAACGGGTTGTTACTCTTGTTGGCGGTGTCGGCGTTGTCGGCGTTGTCGGCCTGGGCCGAAATTGCGGGCAACACTGAAGCCACCAGCACAACTGCCGGAATATACGATGACTTAAGCATGACCACTCCCCAATTCCCTGGTGATGTTCCCGATAGCGCGTTTGTGAAGGCTAGGGGGCTGTCCTTATTCACTATTACGTGTAGGACATGTCGTTTGAAGCTAGCAGTAAATTTAAGACTCGCTAGTCAATCGAAAGAATTAGTTGTTTGTTGAGGGCGGCATCACGGACGCTATGAATAATGGCGAATTGCCTCAAACGCCGCTGCTGTGCAACGGCATTGAGGGGGAGGGGATCAGAGGAGCATTGATTTGACTTTGTCACGCAACTGATCAATCGAGAACGGTTTGGCAATCACCTGGGTGCCAACCGGCACATTGATATTCTCGGCGTAACCACTGGCAAACAGAATCGGCAGGACAGGTCTCAGCTCACGGGCCTTGGCGGCCAGTTCCACGCCGCTCATACCCGGCAGGCCGTGGTCGGTCATCATCAGGTCGATGGTTTTTCCGGCGTCTTTGATGATGTCCAGGGCGCTTTCAGCGTCTGCCGCTTCAAGTACCTGGAACTCCAGCTCTTCGAGGACATCGACGATCAGCATGCGCACGATGGCGTCGTCTTCGACTACTAGGATGGTGGAGGCAGAGGCGGACATAGTGAGGGTTCCCGAGAAGTGGAGGGTGCAGGTCTTGATCAGTCGAAAGACCATCCTCTAATGAGTCGCGTCAATCTCGGCAAGTTCCCGAAACAGGGTCGGCATTGTGCCGGTAATGATTGGAAATGTCCCGTTCAAGGAACAGAAGTGCAAAGGCGTTATGCAGTCAATGCCACCATGGCCAGCAGAAAAATAGCGTTCAACCGCGACTTTGGGGCAAACTCCTCGTTTTTCCGTATTTGGCCAAGGCATGCCCATGACTCCCGCGTCGTCCGTCGATGAGAAAAGCTTCCGTAAATTGCTGGGCCGCAACGTAGCGCTGCCGCTGAGTGTCGGCGTGCTCAGCGCGGTGTTTTTCGTGTGCCTGATCACCTATCTGTTGTCGGTGATCCAGTGGGTGGAACACACCGACCGGGTGATCAACAATCTCAACGAAACCTCGAAGCTGACCGTGGACCTGGAAACCGGCATGCGCGGCTTCCTGATCACTGGCGACGAGCACTTCCTCGACCCGTACGAAGTGGCCAAGCCGCGAATCATTTCCGACTTGCGCAACTTGCAGGCATTGGTGGCGGACAATCCGGAGCAGGTGGATCGCCTCAAGCGTCTGGAATCGTTGCAACTGGCGTGGAACACCTACGCCCAGTCGATGATTGATATGCAGCGCCAGAGCGGTGATTTTCGCACCGCTGTGAAAGCAGGGCGCGGCAAAAGCCTGACGGACGAGATTCGCAAGGAGTACGACCGGGCGGTGGCGATGGAGCAACAGTTCCGCATCACCCGCAATGAGGACGTCACCCGTACCACGATCATCAGCGTCAGCTTGTATCTGGTGTTTGTGCTCGGCCTGAGTGGCTTCCTGGCGTATATCGGAAGAAAGAATTTAATCGAACTTTCAACAAGTTACAGTGAAAACCTCGCGTCACAACAGAAGATTGCCAAGCGCCTGGAGCAGCAAGCCTGGCTGCGCAACGGCCAGACCGAACTGGCCGAACAGGTCCTGGGCCAACTGACGCTGAACCTGCTGGGCCGCAACATTTTGCAGTTCTTCGCCCAATACATGGGCTCGGCAGTGGCGGCGCTGTACGTGCGTGAAGAGCACGGCGGCCTCACGCGCGTGGCCACCTATGGTTTCTCTCGCGAGCAAGAGCAGCAGGAGCAGTCGATTTACAACGATGAAGGCATCGTCGGCCAGTCGGTGCGGCAGGATCGCCTGATTCGCCTGGACGATGTGCCGGTGGACTACTTCAAGGTCAGTTCCGGCCTCGGCGAGGGCCCGACCCGCAGTGTGATGGTGGTGCCGACCAGTGATGATGGCCGGGTCAACGGCGTAATCGAACTGGGCTTTTTGCGTGCCCTGGACGACCGTGATGTCGAGCTGCTGGAGTTGATTGCCGGCAACATCGGTACGTCCATCGAAGCGGCGCGTTATCGCCAGCGCCTGCAGGAAGTGCTGGCCGAAACCCAGCAGCTTAATGAAGAGCTGCAAGTGCAGCAGGAAGAGCTCAAGACCGCCAACGAAGAGTTGGAGGAACAGTCCCGCATCCTCAAGGAATCCCAGGCCCACTTGGAAACCCAGCAGGCGGAGCTGGAGCAGACCAACGAACAACTGGCGGAGCAGACCCAGACCCTGGCCGAGCAACGCGATGCCATGGACCAGAAAAACGTCCAGCTCAACCGCGTACAGATCGAGCTGGAAGAGCGCGCCGACGAGTTGCAGCGCTCCAGCAAGTACAAATCCGAATTCCTCGCCAACATGTCCCACGAGCTGCGCACGCCGCTGAACAGCTCGTTGATCCTGGCCAAGTTGCTGGCGGAAAACCCGCAGGAAAATCTCAGCGCCGAACAGGTCAAGTTCGCCGAGTCGATCTATTCGGCCGGCAACGACCTGCTCAACCTGATCAATGACATCCTCGACATCTCCAAGGTCGAGGCCGGCAAGCTGGAAATGCGCCCGGAGAACTCCAGCGTGGCACGCCTGGTGGATGGCTTGCGCGGCATGTTCGAGCCGCTGGCAGCCGACCGCAAGCTCGGGTTTCAGGTGGAGGTGCAGGAAGGCACACCGCACATGCTGTTCACCGACCGCCAGCGCCTGGAACAGATTCTGAAGAACCTGCTGTCCAACGCGGTCAAGTTCACCGAGAAAGGCGAGGTCAGCCTGTCGGTATCCCGGGCACCGGGCGAGGGCGTCGCCTTTACCGTGCGCGACTCGGGGATAGGTATTGCTCCGGACCAGCAGGAAAGCATCTTCGAAGCCTTCCGTCAGGCGGATGGCACCACCAACCGCCGTTACGGCGGCACCGGCCTGGGCCTGTCGATCTCCCGGGACCTGGCGAACCTGTTGGGCGGCTATATCAGTGTCACCAGCGAACCTGGCCAGGGCAGCGTCTTTACCCTGGTGGTGCCCGAGCACTATGTAGAGCGTGACGAAGACACCCCGGCGCTGGAACAGCCGCGCGCGGTGGTCCCTGCGCCTGCACCAGCCCCGATCAAGGTCTCGCCGATGCCGATCGCCCACGAAGCGCAGATCCCGCGCTTTATCGATGACCGCGACAAGGCTCCATTCGCCACGCGTTGCATCCTGGTGGTGGAGGACGAGCCGAACTTTGCGCGCATCCTCTTCGACCTGGCTCATGAGCTGGGTTACCACTGCCTGGTGGCCCATGGCGCGGATGAAGGTTACGCCCTGGCAGAACAATACATTCCCGACGCGATCCTGCTGGACATGCGCCTGCCGGACCATTCCGGCCTGACCGTGCTGCAACGTCTCAAGGAGCATGCCGGAACCCGTCACATCCCGGTGCACGTGATTTCCGTGGAAGACCGCGTCGAAGCGGCCATGCACATGGGCGCCGTCGGGTACGCGGTCAAGCCGACCACCCGCGAAGAGCTCAAGGATGTGTTTGCTCGCCTGGAAGCCAAGCTGACGCAGAAGGTCAAGCGTGTGCTGCTGGTGGAAGACGATGACCTACAGCGTGACAGTATCGCGCGCCTGATCGGCGACGATGACATCGAGATCACCGCTGTAGGCTTCGCCCAGGAAGCCCTGGACCTGCTGCGCACCCACATCTATGACTGCATGATCATCGACCTCAAGCTGCCGGACATGCTCGGTAACGAGCTGCTCAAGCGCATGTCCACCGAGGATATCTGCTCGTTCCCGCCGGTGATCGTCTACACCGGGCGCAACCTGACCCGGGACGAAGAGGCCGAACTGCGCAAGTATTCGCGCTCGATCATCATCAAGGGCGCACGCTCCCCCGAGCGTTTGCTGGACGAGGTCACACTCTTTCTGCACAAAGTCGAATCCCAGCTGTCCCATGAACGCCAGACAATGCTCAGGACCGCCCGCAGCCGCGACAAGGTCTTCGAAGGGCGCAAAATCCTGCTGGTGGATGACGATGTACGCAATATTTTCGCCCTGACCAGTGCCCTGGAGCACAAGGGCGCGATTGTCGTGATCGGCCGTAATGGCCGCGAGGCGATCGAGAAACTCAATGAAGTCGATGACATCGACCTGGTGCTGATGGATGTGATGATGCCGGAGATGGACGGTTACGAGGCCACGGCCTTGATCCGCCAGGACCCGCGCTGGCGCAAGCTGCCGATCATTGCGGTGACGGCCAAGGCCATGAAGGACGATCAGGAGCGTTGCCTGGCGGCAGGCTCCAACGATTACCTGGCCAAGCCCATCGACCTGGACCGGTTGTTTTCATTGATTCGCGTGTGGCTACCCAAGATGGAACGGATTTAATTGGAAAGAAGCACTGACATCGAACTGCGCTTGCTGATTGAGGCCATTTACCTCAAGTACAGCTATGACTTTCGTGATTATTCCGGGGCTTCGGTCAAGCGCCGCGTAGCCCATGCGCTGCGCCAGTTTGACTGCGCCACCATTTCGGCGTTGCAGGAACGGGTGCTGCATGACCCGACGGCGTTCATGCAGTTGCTGCAGTTCCTGACGATTCCGGTCAGCGAGATGTTTCGCGACCCCTCGCACTTCCTGGCGATTCGCCAGGAAGTGGTGCCGCTGCTCAAGACCTACCCGTCGATCAAGATCTGGATCGCCGGCTGCAGCACCGGGGAAGAGGTGTACTCCATGGCCATCCTGTTGCGTGAGGAAGGCTTGCTGGAGCGCACCATCATCTACGCCACCGACATCAACCCCCGGTCCCTGGAAAAAGCCAAGCAGGGGATTTTTTCACTTGAGAACATCCGCGCTTATACCCATAACTACCAGCAGGCCGGGGGCCAGCGTTCGTTTGCCGATTACTACACCGCGGCTTACGATCATGCGATCTTCGACAAGACCCTGCGGGAGAACGTGACGTTCGCTGATCACAGCCTGGCAACGGATAGCGTATTCTCAGAAACTCAATTAATTTCATGCCGTAACGTATTGATTTATTTCAATAAAAAATTGCAGGATAGAGCGTTTGGATTGTTCCATGAGTCGCTGTGTCATCGCGGCTTCCTGGTGCTGGGCAGTAAGGAAACCCTGGATTTTTCCGGCTACAGCAAACAGTTCGAACCCCTGGTCAAGCAAGAACGGATCTACCGAAAATTATGAATGAAGCTGCTGCCAGCCCGGTATCCGGGATCGAGGCTGTTGTGATCGGCGCTTCCGCAGGCGGCGTCGAGGCGTTGCTGAGCATTTTTGGTGAATTACCGGCGAACTTCGACCTGCCGATCATCACCGTGCTGCACCTGCCGGACGAGCGCCGCAGCCAGTTGGCGGAAGTGTTCGACCGTCGCGTATCGATGAAGGTAGTTGAAGCGCGCGACAAAGAAGTGATCCAGCCCGGCACCCTGTATTTTGCCGGCCCCGGTTATCACCTGTCGGTGGAGCACGACCGCAGCCTCTCACTGAGTCAGGAGGACCGCGTGCACCATTCCCGGCCGGCCATTGACTACCTGTTCGAGTCGGCTGCCGATGTGTACGGCTCTGGCCTGATGGCGATCCTGCTGACGGGCGCCAACCAGGATGGCGCCCGTGGCCTGGCCCATGTCAAACAGTGCGGTGGTACGACGGTGGTTCAGGACCCCGACGAGGCGCGAGTAGCCATCATGCCCCGGGCCGCCCTGAAGCTGCACACACCGGACCATATTCTTCCCTTGAGCCGCATTGGCACTTTGCTGGCTTCCCTGGAATCTTCCCCATGTTAAGTACTGTCCAGGCCAAACTGCTGATCGTCGACGATCTGCCGGAAAACCTGCTGGCCCTTGAAGCGCTGATCAAGCGCGAAGACCGCCAGGTCTACAAGGCATTAAGCGCCGACGAGGCCTTGTCGCTGTTGCTGGAGCACGAGTTCGCCATGGCCATTCTCGACGTGCAGATGCCCGGCATGAATGGTTTTGAGCTGGCCGAGCTGATGCGCGGCACTGAAAAGACCAAGAACATCCCGATCGTGTTTGTCAGCGCCGCCGGGCGTGAGCTCAACTATGCGTTCAAGGGCTACGAAAGCGGCGCCGTGGACTTCCTGCACAAGCCGCTGGACATCCATGCGGTCAAGAGCAAGGTCAATGTGTTCGTCGACCTGTACCGCCAGAGCAAGGCGATGAAGCTGCAGGTTGAAGCTCTGGAGCAAAGCCGCCGCGAACAGGAAGCCTTGCTCACGCGCTTGCAGGCCACCCAGGCCGAACTTGAACAAGCCGTGCGCATGCGCGATGACTTCATGTCGATCGTTGCCCATGAAGTGCGTACGCCCCTCAACGGGCTGATCCTGGAAACCCAGTTGCGCAAGATGCACCTGGCCCGGGACAACGCTGCGGCTTTTACCATGGACAAGATGCACGCCATGGTCGACCGCGATGAGCGGCAGATCCATAGCCTGATTCGCTTGATCGAAGACATGCTGGACGTGTCGCGCATCCGCACCGGCAAGCTGTCGATCCGCCCCGGGCGCTTTGACCTGACGCAACTGGTGCACAACCTGCTGGAGAATTTCGCCCCGCAAGTAGCGGCGGCCGAATCCTCGGTGAAGTGGGTGCAGGAAGGGCCGGTGGAGGGCAACTGGGATGAATTCCGTATCGAACAGGTGGTGTCCAACCTGCTGACCAACGCCTTGCGCTATGGCGCCAAGAGCCCGGTGGAAGTGCGGGTGTATGCCGAGCATGGCGAAGCGCGGGTGGAAGTGCGTGACCACGGGATCGGCATCAGCGAAGACAACCAGAAACGGATCTTCCAGCAGTTTGAGCGGGTGTCGGCCAATCACGCGGTGGCGGGCCTGGGCCTGGGGTTGTTTATCTCCGAGCAGATTATCGCGGCCCACGGCGGTACTATCGAAGTCGAAAGCCGGATAGGCGAGGGTGCCTTGTTCCGCGTCTGCCTGCCCCTGGGGCCGCAGGCGTGAAATCAATCGTGAATCCGACGCAACCTCTGCGTGACCCTATGGTCGTATCAGCAGCAATTGACCGGACAAAGGCTTCCCATGAGTGAAGATGCGCAAGATGTGGTTCTGATCGTCGAAGATGACGAGTCGATTATGTTTGTGTTGGGTGAGTACCTGTCGGGCCTCGGTTACCGGGTATTGAAGGCGATTGATGGCGAGCAGGCATTTGAAATCCTCGCCACCAAGCCGCACCTGGACCTGATGGTCACCGACTATCGCCTGCCAGGTGGTATCTCCGGCGTGCAGATCGCCGAGCCTGCGATCAAGCTGCGACCGGAATTGAAGGTGATCTTTATCAGCGGTTACCCGCAGGAGATTCTCGACTGCAACAGCCCGATCACGCGCAATGCGCCGATCCTGGCCAAGCCGTTTGACCTGGATACGTTGCAGGAACATATCCAGCGCTTGTTGGCTTAAAGCCTTGTGAAGGGGGGGAGCGCGCTCCCTCTTCAAGCCTTGATCATTTCCCTCACCTTTGCCGTCAACAAATCAAAGGTGAATGGCTTGGTGATCATCTGCATGCCCGGGTCCAGAAAACCGCCCCTCACCGCCGCATGCTCTGCATAGCCAGTGATAAACAGCACCTTCAAGTCCGGGCGTACCTGTCGCCCGATTTCCGCCAGTTGCCGGCCATTCATGCCGGGCAGGCCGACGTCGCTGATCAGGAGGTCAATCCGCTGGCTGGACTCGATGATCGGCATGGCGCTGTCGGCGTCACCGGCTTCAACGAAGGCATAGCCCAGTTCGCTCAGCACGGCGCTGACCAGCACCCGCACGGCCGGGTCGTCCTCGACGATCAACACCGTCTCGCCAGCGTTGGCGAACGGCAGCAGCGCCGGGTTGAGAGGTTCATCTGCAATGACCTCGCCGACAAACCGCGGCAGGAACAGGCTGACGGTGGTGCCTTGGCCCACAACGCTGTGGATCGACACATGCCCATGGGACTGGCGCGCAAACCCGTAGATCATCGACAACCCCAGCCCGGTGCCCTGGCCGATGGGTTTGGTGGTAAAGAACGGGTCAAATGCGCGGCTGATCACGCTCTCGGGCATGCCGCAGCCGGTGTCGCTGACGCTCAGTTCCACGTAGTCGCCAGGGTTGAGGGTGCCGTAGGCTGCGGTAAAGACGCTGTCGAGGTGGCGGTTGGTGGTTTCCACCACCAGTTGGCCGCCGTTGGGCATTGCATCCCGAGCATTGATGGCCAGGTTGAGCAGGGCGCTTTCCAGTTGATTGGGGTCGACTTCGGCGGTCCATAGTTGCTCGGTCAGCCGGATGTTCAGGGTGATGCTTTCGTTGAGGCTGCGTTGCAGCAGCTCACCCATCGAACTCACCAATTGGTTGATCTGTACCGGTTTGGAATCCAATGACTGGCGACGGGAAAAGGCCAGCAGGCGGTGGGTCAGGGCGGCCGCGCGGTTCGCCGACGTGACACCCAGGTCAATCAGGCTGTCGAGGTCTTCAGTGCGGCCCCGAGCGACGCGCCTTCGCAGCAGCTCCAGGCTGCCGATGATGCCCGTCAGCATGTTGTTGAAGTCATGGGCGATACCGCCGGTCAATTGGCCGACGGCTTCCATTTTCTGCGACTGGCGCAACGCTTCTTCGTTGTTGCGCAGTTGAGCCGTGCGCTCTTCCACCTGTTGCTCAAGGGTTTCCAGGGTGCGTTGCAGGCGTTGCTCGCTCTGGCTCAGTTCGATCAACCGGTCGCGGGCCTCGTACTGCCGGCGGCGCCCGCGCAGCGCCGTGGTCACAAGGCTGATCAAGGTAACCGGATGGAATGGCCGCTCGAGGAACGTCACGTTGCCCAGTAACTTGCTCAGGTGTGAGGAACCGTTCTGTTCGCTGCCGCCATGGTGCGTCATCAGCACAATCGGCAGGTCTGACCACGCCGGTTGTTGATGCAGGTGCGTGAGCAGCGGCTCCAGGTCGATACCGCGCATGGCCTCGGCGGCAATGACCAGCAAGCCTGCACCGTGCTCCAGCTCCTCGCAGAGCATCTGCAAATGGCTGGCGATGACGCCATTGAAACCGGCCTCATTGAGCATCATCAATGCCAATGAGCTGTCACGCCCCAGTGGCGCCAGAATGATCGCCCGTTCGGAGATGGCCGGTAGGCCACTCATGAACTTTCATCCTTGAGCAGCGGGTTATCGGTACCCATGTACGTCGGCACACCGCGCAACACGCCTTGGAACGTATCCAGAGGCTCACCGATGGTCATGCCCGTGCTGCCGATACGGTATTCGCGAATCGTCGACTCATGGCTGCCGGTGCGTTTCTTGATGATCGAGATAGCCCGGCGGACTTTGCCGAGGGCTTCGAAGTAACGCAGCAGGATCACGGTGTCCGCCAGGTAGGTGATGTCCACCGGCGCCTGCATGTCGCCCACCAGCCCGTGCTGGGCAACGGTCATGAAGGTCGCGGCGCCACGACGGTTGAGGTACAGCAGCAGCTCGTGCATGTGCAGGATCAGCGCGTTTTCTTCCGGCATCGCGGCCTGGTAGCCGTTGACGCTGTCGATCACCACGGTCTTGATCCCGCGCTCATCCACGCAACGCCGCACCCGATGGGAGAACTCACCGGGGGAAAGCTCGGCGGCGTCCACTTGCTCGATCAGCAGGTTGCCGGTGTCTTGCAGAGCCTGCAGGTCGATACCCATGTTTTTCATGCGCTCGAACAGCAGGCCCAGTTCTTCATCAAAAATGAACAGCGCGGCTTTTTCGCCCCGGGCGACGGCTGCTGCCGCGAAGATCATCGAGATCAGCGATTTGCCGGTACCGGCCGGGCCCAGGATCAACGTGCTGGAACCGGTCTCGATCCCGCCGCCCAGCAATGCATCCATCTCGCGGATGCCGCTGGTCAAGGTCTGGCGGTTGTAGCCGCCACGGTGCTCGGCCGCCACCAGACGCGGGAACACATGCACGCCGCCTTCCATGATGGTGAAGTCGTGGAAGCCACCGCGGTACTTCTGACCACGGTACTTCACAATCCGCACGCGGCGGCGTTCTGCGCCGTAGTTGGGGGTCAGTTCTTCCAGGCGAATCACGCCGTGGGCCACGCTGTGCACGGTTTTGTCGAGAGACTCGGTAGTCAGGTCATCCAGCAGCAATACAGTGGCGTCGTAGCGCACGAAGTAGTGCTTGATCGCCAGGATCTGCCGGCGGTAGCGCAGGGAGCTTTGCGCCAGCAGGCGGATTTCCGAGAGGCTGTCGATCACGACGCGGGTCGGTTTGACCCGTTCCACCACTTCAAAAATCTGTCGGGTTGCTTCACCCAGCTCAAGGTCCGAGGAGTACAGCAGGCTCTGCTGGTGTTCGGCATTGAGCAGGCTTTCCGGCGGGGTCAGTTCAAAGATGTGGATGTGTTCATCCAGGTCCCAGCCATGGGACTTGGCACCCTGGCGCAACTCGCGCTCGGTTTCCGACAGGGTGATGTACAGCGATCGTTCGCCGCTTTTTGCGCCGGCCTGGAGAAATTGCAGGGCCACGGTGGTTTTACCGGTGCCGGGTTCACCTTCCAGCAGGAACAAATGGCTACGGGAAAGCCCCCCGGCAAGAATGTCGTCCAGACCTTCAATACCGGTGGCCGCCTTTGCTGTGAACAGCTCTTTGGATGTAGACAAGAAGTGCCCTCGGGTCACAAATAAGTAGTCGGCAGCGCCAGCTGGGGCGCGCCATATTTACTTGACCGTCGCGGCGTGTGGCGGTTCAACGTTTTGTATCAATTACAGCTTCTTGCTGTACCTACAGCCCTTGTTGCAACGCCGGATCGTCCGGATTTTGCTGTTCCAGCTGGGCCAGCAACACCTGCACATTCTGCAACTGGCCGGTTTCCTTCCAGTAATTCACCAGCAAAACCCGCGCCTTGCGATTGGCCGGGTTGCGCTGAATGATCTCTTCCAACTGGCGCTGGGCGGCTTCCAGCTCCTGCTGGGCGTGCAGGGTGGTGGCCAAGTCGTAGCGGTAATCCTGATTGTTCGGTTCCAGCTCCACCGCACGGGACAGGCTGAGTAACGCAAACGCCCGCTCGCCGTGGTGCAGCAGCCACATGCCAAGGGCATGTTGCAGATAGGCCGAATCGGGGTGGGCCTGCAACTGCTTGGCCAATAGCTGGCGGGACTCGTCGACCTTGCCCTGTTTGTCCAGCAGTTCGATTTGCGCGACCACCGCTTGCAGGTTATCCGGTTGCAGGCGCATCGCCTGTTCCAGGGCATTTTGAGCGTCGGGCAACAATGCGCTGTGAATGTACAGGCGTGCCAGCTGAATCCAACCTTCGGGACTCTCGGGTTGTCCCTTGAGCAACTTCACGTATTCGTCGAGTACCTGCTGCAACGGGCCGAAGTACAGGCCGAGGGTATCGGGAGAAAGCCCCAGCAAGGCATTGGCTGCGGCAAACCGAACGCTTTGCTCCGGGTCATCCAGCAATGGGCCGAGCAACAGTGTGCGCTGGCCGCTGGGCACCAGGCCGACGATGCTGTGAATAGCCGCCTCGCGCACCATGGGCGCGTCATTGGTGAGGTCCTTGTCCGCCAGCTTCAGGGCCTGGGGGCTGGGGTAATTGGGCAGTTCGGCATGCAGCGCGGCGCGGCGTACATCGGAGAGGTCCGGGCGGCCCAGCTGTTGATACAGCACACGGGCGGCGCCGGGTTCGCCGTTGTGCGCCTGTTTCAAGGCCTTGGTGTAACCGTGGGCGATGGCCGGCGGCACCACCACTGGTGTCGTACGGGTGAAATACCAGGTGATCAGCACAATAAACAACAGGGCGCACAGGCCGATGATGGAGTAACGGCGTGACTTTGACATGCAGGCGTCCGAAAGCTTGGCAGCTAGTGCAAAGCCATCAGCTTCGGTCAGGTCACCGCGAGTGTCAAACCCGCATCACGTCAGCACGAACTCAATCGGCTCAAGGGCCGGCGGCAGCTCGGTTTCGCAGAGGGCCGCAAGAATCTCGCGCTCCAGGGTGCGGACGATGGCGTTGCAGGGCAGGTCGTTTTCGTCGAAGCCGAAGGGGTCTTCGAGGTCGTCACCGATTTCATCCAGGCCGAAGAAGGTGTAGCTGACGATGGCGGTGAACACCGGCGTCAGCCAGCCCAGCGGCTCGGCCATGGCGAAGGGCAGCAGAATGCAGAACAGGTAGATGGTGCGGTGCAGCAGCAGGGTGTAGGGGAAGGGCAGCGGGGTGTGTTTGATTCGCTCGCACGAGGCCTGGACCTGGCTCAGGCCGTATAGCCGGGTTTCGAGTTGGGTGTAGCGCCAGTCGCTGATGTGGCCTTGTTCGGCGAGTTTCGAGCAGCGGGCGCCGAGGTCTTGCAGGATGCTGTCGGGGAGGTTGGGGTGGCTGGGCTCGACGTAGGCCCACGGCTTGATCGCCTGGGCTTCGTCTTCCAGGCGCAGGCGGGCGATCAGGCCATGGGCGAAGCCGCACAGGCCGCGTAGTACGGCTTCTCGGTCGGTGGAGGTGAGGATTTGGGTTTCGCGGATCAGTGAGCGTATTTCGATGATCATCTGGCCCAGTTGTTTGCGGCCTTCCCACCAGCGGTCGTAGCAGGCGTTGTTGCGAAAGCTCATGAAGATCGACAAGGACAGGCCGAGGAGGGTGAAAGGTGTGGCGTTGACCTTGGAGAAGTAGGCCGGGTGCAGGGTTTCTACCAGCACGATGACTGAGGCCAGCAGGGTTACCAGCAAGCTGCGTAAGGCGATGCGCTTGGCGATTGAGCCCTTCAGGGAGAACAGGATGCCGAGCAGGTTGGGTTTGGGACGGACGATCATGGGCGGGCTTCTTGGGTGGCGCAGGCTGTCAGGTTAGAAGCCTGTTTGCGTTGCGTCCAATTGCTTGGGCTGACTGGGTGATTGGTGGGGTCTATCGTCGGGGCTTTTGGTGTACATATCCGTTGCTGCGGTAACGGCGGCTTATGGTTCCGCTCTTACAGCCAGCCCTTTCAAGGTCTTTTGATTTTAGCGGCCTTGAGCACCCGATCCGTCGACACATGGGCATTCGCGGCTTTGCCTTCCAGCCATTCCTTGGGTTTAGGCACCTTCGGCCCCCGTTTGCTCTTGACGACCGTTTTGGGCTGGATATTTCGAGCAAGTGCAAGCAGGTACTGGGTCAGTCCCTCTGCGGGGATAGGGATGGATAAATATTCTGGCAAAGCTATTTGCATTCCCTCGTAACCGCTGCGTACCTGCACCGTCAGGTGGAAAATCGATGCCTCCCAATCGTCGGGTAAAGTCTCGCGATGAGCCTGCTCGACGCTGCGTTTGAGCACGGCCAGAACGTTGTAAGCCAACACGGCTGATGCAAATCCCAACAGGGCTGCTTTAGGGGTGCCCAAGGTTTCGATTTCACTGTCCAACACCGCTTCCAGGCGCTGGAACATCCCTTCGATGCTCCAGCGACGGCGGTACAAATCAGCGATTTGCTCAGCACTGATAGAGTCGGGCAAGTTGCTCCAGAACAGCAGCGTGGTGTCGCCGGATTCGGTGGGGTTTTGCAGGTTCAATTCGACTCGCCGCCACTGGCGCCCACCTTTTACTTCAATGATTTGCTCACGCACGCTGCCTGCCGCGACTGCGACAGGCATCTGCCAGTCGCTTTCCTTAAGCAGGCGTGGATGTTTGCTCTGTTCGCGAATGATGAACGAGGCCCCGGTATCTTCGCAGGCCTCCATGACCGGGAGCGTGCAGTAGAGTCGGTCAGCCATCCACAGTTGTCCCGCACAGGCCTTTTCCAGCAAGGGCAGCACGCTGACGCGTTCGCTGGCATAAGCATCTTCACAAGGCTGAAGATCAACGACCTGGTCCAGATCGGGGTCGTAAACCACAACGGAAAAACCAGGCCGGGCCGCGCCTCGTTCACGGCGCAAAGCGCCCAGACGCTTTTCGCTGGAAGGCAGGTGGTTACCGTCAACGACCCGTAGTTGCCAGCCAAGCAAAATGGCTGAGTGCCCCAGTTCTTTTATCGTCGGTGCCAAACGCTCTGCGCTACCGGTGACCAGAGCGCGAAGTAGCGCAGGCTCTGTGCGATTGACCTTGTCATACAGCGCCGCCAAGCTGACAGGAAGATCTTCCATCTGTCGAGCGGCGGCATGCAGCGAAGGTCGCAAACCCAATGAAACAAGGGACATCAGTTCAACGATGGTTGAAAACAAAAGCTCACGTGGGTACTGCCGCTGACGGTGTTCTTCGAACACCTGATCGACCCACTCAGCAGGAACAGCCTGCTCCAATATCACTCTGGTCATGACACTGGCCGGTGCTTTTTTCTCAAACCGCGCTAGAACTTCTGCCCACATCGCTTTCGTCACCCTGACTGGAGTTTTGTGGGATTTTATCAAAGACCTTGAAAGGGCTGGCTCTTACAGCGGGTCACTTTTGGCAAACGC
>NZ_JAXCIS010000134.1:0-25361 GCF_034044025.1 Pseudomonas sp. SED1 | reverse complement strand
ATTAGGTTTCTACCGTTAGATCGGGTCAGGCGTCAGCTTTCTTGACCAGCCCATCTGCCCGGAACATCGCCCGGATGCCCCGCACCGCCTGGCGAATCCGGTCCTGGTTTTCGATCAGCGCAAAGCGCACATGATCGTCCCCATACTCACCAAAACCAATCCCCGGCGACACACACACCTTCGCCTCAAGCAGCAGCTTCTTGGCAAACTCCAGCGACCCCATCGCGGCATACGCTTCGGGAATTTTCGCCCAGACGTACATCGATGCCTTCGGATTCTCGACCATCCAGCCCAGCTCATGCAGACCCTTCACCAGCACGTTACGGCGCTGGCGATATTGCTCGGCAATGTCTTTCACGCACTGCTGATCGCCTTCCAGCGCAGCAATCGCCGCCACTTGCAGCGGGGTGAAGGTGCCGTAGTCGTGGTAGCTCTTGATCCGCGCCAGGGCATTGACCAATTCCGGGTTGCCCACCATGAAACCAATGCGCCAGCCGGCCATGTTGTAGCTCTTGGACAGGGTGAAAAACTCCACCGCAATGTCCTTGGCGCCCGGCACTTGCATGATCGAAGGGGCTTTCCAGCCGTCGTAGACGATGTCGGCGTAGGCCAGGTCATGCACCACCAGCACGTCGTACTGCTTGGCCAGGGCGATCACCCGTTCGAAGAAGTCCAGTTCCACGCACTGCGCGGTCGGGTTGGACGGGAAGCCGAGGATCATCATTTTCGGCTTGGGAATCGAGCCGCGAATCGCGCGTTCCAGTTCCGCGAAGAAATCCACGCCCGGAATCAGCGGCACCGAACGCACTTGGGCGCCGGCAATCACGGCACCGTAGATGTGAATCGGGTAGCTGGGGTTGGGCACCAGCACCGTGTCGCCCTGGTCCAGGGTGGCCAGCATCAAGTGCGCCAGGCCTTCCTTGGAACCGATGGTCACGATGGCTTCGGTTTCCGGGTCGATGTCCACTTCATAGCGATCTTTGTACCAGCGCGAAATCGCCCGGCGCAGCCGTGGAATGCCTTTGGAAGTGGAGTAACCGTGGGTGTCTTCGCGCTGGGCGACGGTGACCATTTTTTCCACGATGTGCGGTGGAGTGGCACCGTCAGGGTTACCCATGCTCAAGTCGATGATGTCTTCGCCGCGCCGACGCGCAGCCATCTTCAGCTCGGCAGTGATATTGAACACGTAAGGGGGGAGTCGATCTATGCGCGCAAAGCGGCGCGGCGAACCTTGGTCGGCCATTGTTGCCTCGAAATACGTAAGCGCCCGGAACCGTCCGAGCGACGTCGGCCACTGCGGTGGCCTGCGGGGCAGACAATACGGTCGATGATGGCCAATTGTCCAGACGCTGTGGGAAAAATTTCTGCTTGGAGTGCGACGGGGATATGCCCCTATACTCGACGCGGGTTTGTTCCCTCATAAGAAGGAGACTGTTCAGATGGATCAACAGACAAAACTGCCGTTACAGCCGCGCATGGAAGAGGGCAAGGCCCTGGTGATCGCGGGTGTGCACGGGCGTTATTCGAAAGCCACGCTGGGGGACATTCCCAAGTTGTGGGAGCTGTTCGACAGCTGCTTCAAAGAGATTAAAAAGCGCGTTGGCGGCGTGACCTACGGCGTCTGCTACAACGCCAAGCACGATGAATTCGACTACCTGGCCGGCGTTGAAGTACCGGCCAAGGGCGATGTACCGAGCAATTTCCAGTCGATTGAAATCCCGGCCCATCGTTATGCCGTATTCCCGCACTATGGCCCGGTGCAGGCGCTGGCGCAGACCTACGAACGCATCATGTTCGAATGGCTGCCGGGCTCCGGGTACAAGGTGGTCGGGGCCGATTTCGAGCGCTACAGCGCCGACTTCAATGTGGAGAAAGGCACGGGGTCAGTAGAAATCTGGATACCGATCAACGCCGAATCCGCATAACCGCACCACTGGCAGGAGCGAGCACGTTCGCTCCTGCAACAGCCTCTCAATACAACGTGGCCTTGACCCGCTCCGGCATCTCGCGGTCATAGGCTTCGGCGTCGAACGCCCCGTCATTCAAACGCTTGTGAAACGCCCCGGCGCTGGGCAGTGCCGAGCGGTCCAGATGCTTTTCCGGGTTCCAGCAATCGGAACGCACAAAGGCTTTGGAGCAATGAAAATACGCTGACTCCACCTGCACCAGAATCACCGACCGGGCCGCTTTGCCATTCACCGCAAAGCTCTCCAGCAACTCGGGTTCGATGGAAATCTGCGCCCGGCCGTTGACCCGCAACGTCTCGCCAATGCCCGGGATGATGAACAGCAACGCTATACGCGGGTCCACCACCAGATTGCGCAGGGTATCGAGGCGGTTATTCCCTGGCCGATCCGGAATCGCCAACGTGCGCTCGTCGATGATTCGCACAAACCCCGGCACATCGCCACGGGGCGAACCATCGATGCCGTCCGGGCCGGACGAACTCACCACCACCAGGGGCGACGCGCGGACCATGGCCTGGTAATCCTCGTTGAGAAACGGGATTTCCTTGCGCACGGCCCGTTCGTGGGGGAGGCCGTAGACGGTTTCGAGTTGTTCCAGCGTGGTGAGCATTGGGACTCCTTATCGATCGGTCAGGTGATGTGTCAGCCACCGAAGCTGCGCTGATAGCCTTGCGCCGATTGCCGTATAGCTTGTGCAACATTAGGGGCTTGTCGGCAGTAATCGTCTTCACGCTTGAGAACAACCTCAAGGGTTTGGAGCAGTGCCCGGATTCGCTCCTCGGGTCTCTCCACCTCACAGATTCCAGCAAACTCCAGGATACCCAGACGTGAGGCAAAGAAAGATTTATTGCCGGCCAGGTCGAGAGCCAGAGCGTCCTCGGGAATGTAGGCGGTGGTATTGGCAATGTCGTAAGCCGGTGCAAGCCTGGCATCGCTCTTGATCGGGTCGCTATACAGCAGGCCGAAATTCTTCAGATGGGCATCGCCATTGCCCACTATGCAACTCAAGGCCACGCTGTCGAACAGTTGGTCGAGAGAACTGCGTTCATGCTCAATCGAACAGTAAACGCGTACGGCTTTGGCGATCATGTTGTAGCTCTTGCCGTATTTCTGTTCTGCAGACAGGCCCATCAGCGTGGTCATGTCTTCGAAGCCCAAGGGGTTGGCCTGCTCATCCCGATCAAAGCGCCGCATGATGAAAAGCTTATGATTCTGCGACAGGTAAAACGGCGGCACGGGTATGCCTGCATCTCTGGCAATGGACATGCACAGGTATTCGTTGATGGCCAATCCCGGAAATTCGTCGCGCCCACTTTTGATGATCAGATCGTTGGTTTTTGAAGTGAATTTCTGCTCTGGGGTTTGTGGCTTTTCCGGCACCAGCACCTTGGGCTGAACACCGGAAATTCCTGCTCGCAGGATGTAGCGATCTACCAGGTCAGCAAAAAGATCTTCCGCCCCGTCCCAGGCGAGAATTTCGTCCAGGTTTTCTCCCGTCGACGGAGCCCCGTTGCGCTGAATCAGCTCATTGACTTGGTCCGAGGAAACGAAGACGCGACCGATAGGCGCACTGCTACCAGACAATGCCAGCAGCAACATCGGGTCTACCTTCACTGTCTTGGCAAGGCGATTGCGAAGCTGCTCCAGCACAAACCCTTCTGGCAGGTTCATCTGGAATATCGGATGTAGCTCTCGTCGGCGGTATTCATCTGCGCGAACGGGCATTACCAGGCTGAGTGCGCTGGGTGGTAGTGCGTTATCGCCGTAGCGGAAAAGATAGTCGCCTGCACTGGTGAAGACGCTGCCGCTGGCGCCTTGAGGGGTATGAACTTGAAGCTTCGGGCTATTCATTGAACAAGTCCTCCACTTCTTCCAGCGTTGGCATGGTGGCAGGTACCAATTTTATTTCACTGCCCAAGGCGGCAATCACTCGAGCGTAGGCATTCATGGAGACCGTTGGGCTGCCTTGCTCGATTTCAATCAGTTTTTGCCGAGTTACGCCCGCCAAACGCGCCAATTCCGCTTGTTTATAGCCTCGGTTGAGCCGCATGGTGCGCACTTGGCTGCCGATTCTCTGGGTGATGACAGAAGAGTCCATGTCTCGTAACCATTACATTTACATTGATAAGTTATGTATACGTTACATTTCGGCGCTGTCAAGGTGCCTCGGCACAAAACACCCACGCCAACCGGCGCTCATACCCAACCCGCCCCTTATACGCCTCCCCACTGTCCACCCAGCCCTGCTGCAAATACAGCCCCATCGCCGCCACATTGTCCGTGTCCACCGACAGTTCCAGCGCTTTAATCTGCGGCCAAACCAGGCGCGCGGCGGCGGGCAGGGCCTGCAGGCAGGCTTTGCCAAACCCTTGGCCCTGTTGATGGCGGTCAACTTGCAACGCATGCAGCGTCGCGCTGTGCTCATCCGCCCAGTGGGGCAGGCACGGCGGGCGTTTGAGCAGCAGGAACGCGACGGGAATCTCGTCGGCGAGTAACGCAAAACCCGCCACGCCGGGATTCGGATTGACCAACAGGGTGTTCAGTGCACAGTAGATATCGCCGGAAAAACCCAGTTGTTCGGGGTGCACTTCAAGGGCGTTGAGTTGCTGTTGTTGCAGGGCAGTCAACGTCTGATAGGCGACGAGGCGGGTTTCCATCGGCGTAGCATCCGAAATCCTACAAAGAAGCGCGGATTCTAGCGGGTTTGCGGTCATCGCAATTATTTTCTGCGGCACTGTCGATTGGCTGATATCCCAGTCGACTAAGGGTGTCTTCAGTGATTTTTCCCGCAAGGAGTATCGCCATGAGCACCGCAATCAGCAGCTTGATCGAACAATGGAAACAGGCCGTCACCGCCAAGGATGTCGAGAAGATTGTCAGCTTTTACGCCGACGATATCGTCGCGTTCGACGCCGTTAGCGCACTGCAGTTCAAGGGCAAGGCCGCCTATCAGGCGCACTGGAAAGCGTGCATGGAGTTCTGCCCGGGCCCCGGGGTTTTTGACTTCCATGAGATGCATATCGTCGCCGCCGATAACAGCGCCTTTGCCCACTGGCTCGCGCACTGTGGTGGCACCGGGCCCGACGGCGTACTCAAGACCTGCTGGATGCGCGTCAGCGCCGGCTACCAGCGCATTGGCGGCGAGTGGAAAGTGGTGCATGAGCATTGGTCGACACCGTTCGACATGGAAACCGGCGCCGGTCTGTTCGACCTGAAACCTTGATCGCCGCGAACTATAGTCAGTTGTCCGAAAACGGAGAATCCCATGAAATACCTCTGCCTGATCTATAGCAACGAACAGGTGCTGCACGATTCGCCCGACAGTCCCAAGGACCCGGAGTGCTTTGCCTATGCTGAGTCTGTGCAGGCCAGCGGGCGGATGCTCGCCGCCGAGCCGCTGGAGTCGGTGACCACCGCCACCACCGTGCGCATGCGCAACGGCAAGCTGTCGATCACCGATGGGCCGTTTGCCGAAACCAAGGAGCAGCTCGCCGGGTTTTACCTGATCGAGGCCAAGGACCTGAATGAAGCGATCCAGGTGGCCGGTGGCATTCCGGCCGCCCGGGTCGGCAGTGTGGAAGTACGCCCTGTGCGTGAATTGAATCTCTGATCACAACAATAAAATCCAGGAGGTTGACCCATGAGCAATCAACCCAAGCCCGCCGAATTTGAACTGTCCATCAGTCGCTTGATCGACGCACCTCGCAGTCGCGTATTCCGTGCCTGGACCGAGCCTGCCTTGTTGCAGCAATGGTGGGGCCCACACGGCATGACCACCCCCGAGTGCGAAATGGACCTGTGGGTCGGTGGGCAATTTCGCACCCTGATGCGCGCGCCCGACGGCAGCGAGTACCCGACCCAGGGCGTTTTTCTCGAAATCACCGCGCCCAGTCGGCTGGTGTTTACCGATGCGTTCACCCCCGGCTGGATTCCTTCGGGCCAGCCATTCATGACCGCCGAAGTCACCTTTGAAGACGTCGACGGCAAGACCCTCTACACCGCCCGTGCCATGCACTGGAGCGCCGAAACCAAGCAGGCCCACGAAGCCATGGGCTTTCACGAGGGCTGGGGCCAAAGCCTCGATCGGCTGGTGACGCTGGTGACCGAAGGCTTGCGCGATTGACGGTGCAGGCCCGGGTCGAAGCGGTTTATCGCAGCGAATCGCGGCGCATCCTGGCGACCCTGATTCGCCTGCTCGGCGATTTCGACCTCGCTGAAGAAGCCTTGCACGAGGCGTTCTTCGTTGCGGTCGAGCGTTGGGAGCAAGACGGTGTACCCGACAATCCCCGGGCCTGGCTGGTCTCCACCGGGCGCTTCAAGGCCATCGACCGTTTGCGCCGACAGGCCCGGTTTGCCGCGCACCAGAACCAGTTGCTTGCTCAGGCTGATGAATTGGAAGAAGCCGACTGGAGCGCTGAAGACGTGGAAGACGACCGCCTGCGCCTGATCTTTACCTGTTGCCACCCGGCACTGGCGGCGGATGCCCAGGCGGCGCTGACCTTGCGTGAGATCTGCGACCTCACCACCGAGGAAATCGCCCGGGCGTTCCTCGCCACACCGGCCACCATCGCCCAGCGTATCGTGCGGGCCAAGGGCAAGATCCGCGAAGCAAAAATCCCCTATCAAGTGCCGTCCCTGGCAGAGTTGCCCGAGCGCCTGGACAGTGTGCTACGGGTGATTTACCTGGTGTTCAACGAAGGCTATTCGGCGTCTACGGGCGCCGACTTGACCCGTGACGACCTGACCCGTGAAGCGATTCGCCTGGGGCGATTGCTGATGGAGTTGTTGCCGGAGCCAGAAGTGATGGGCCTGCTGGCGCTGATGTTGCTCCACGAATCCCGGCGCCCGGCACGCACCTCGGCCGGCGGTGAATTGGTGTTGCTGGATGAGCAGGACCGTTCACTGTGGGACGCTTCGCTGATCGCTGAAGGATGTGCCCTGGTGGAGAAATCCCTGACCACACGCCGCTTCGGGCCCTACAGCCTGCAGGCAGCGATTGCGGCGGTGCATGCCGAGGCGGCGAGCGCTGACGAGACCGACTGGCCGCAGATCGTTGGGCTGTATGACGTGTTGCTCGGGGCGGTGCCATCGCCCGTGATCGAGCTCAATCGCGCGGTGGCCGTTGCGATGCGCGATGGCGCGTTGGCGGGGTTGCAGTTGGTGGATGGGATTCTGGCGCGGGGGGAGTTGGTCGACTACCACCTGGCGCACTCGGCACGGGGCGAATTTTGTCGGCGGCTGGGGCGGGTGGAGGAGGCACGGCTGGCATTTGAGCGGGCGCTGGCGTTGACCCGGCAAGAACCGGAAAAGCGCTTTATGGAGCGGCGCTTGGCTGAACTCAGATAGCGGCAGGCGCTGGAGATCTAAATGTGGGCGCGGGGTTACTCGCTCCCACATTTGCTTTGTGTATGCTGGGTTATCGCATTCCAGATTGATGACGTACTTTGCTATGAAGCCCACCTTAATCGCCAAACTCCTGCAAACCCTTGCCCCTTGGCGCAACGCCCCGGCCTGGCATATTGCCTTTTCTGGCGGCCTCGACTCCACCGTCCTGCTGCACCTTCTGGTCACTCTGGCCAAAACCGACAAACTCCCGCCACTCAGCGTTATCCATGTTCACCATGGTCTGCAAGCTGCGGCTGACGCGTGGCCGGCGCATTGCCAGTCCATCTGCGACGCCTTTGGCGTTCCCCTGCAAGTGATCCGCGTGCAGGTGCAGCCTGGCGCAAGCCTGGAGCGCGCGGCCCGTGAGGCACGGTATCAGGCGTTTGCCGAGGTCACCGGGGCAGAGGAGTTGCTAATCACAGGCCAGCACCGCGACGACCAGGCCGAAACCTTGCTGTTTCGCTTGTTGCGTGGCGCTGGCGTGCGCGGACTGGCGGCGATGCCTGCACAGCGCCCACTCGCAGAAGGCTACCTGGTGCGGCCCTTGCTGGATGTTTCCCGCGCCGACTTGGAAGCCTACGCCCGCGAGCACCAATTGGACTGCATCGACGACCCGTCCAACGCCGACCCGCGTTTCTCCCGCAATTACCTGCGCCACCATGTTTTCCCGCACCTGACTGAACGTTGGCCCCAAGCCGTCAGCACCATGGCCCGCAGCGCCGAACATTTGAGCGAAGCCCAGGGCTTGCTCGACGAACTGGCGCAAATGGACCTGCTGGCCGCCAGTCAGCCTCCGGCATTTCCCTGGCTGGCATTGCCGTCGCTGACCCTTGAGCCACTAGCCACGCTCTCCGAGGCCCGCCAGCGCAACGCACTTAGGCACTGGCTGACACCGCTGACGCGCTTGCCCGACAGCGAGCACTGGGCCGGCTGGGCGACCTTGCGCGACGCCAAACACGATGCACAGCCGCTGTGGCGTCTGGCCGACGGTGAATTGCACCGTTGCGGTGCGCATATCTGGTGGTTACCCGCCAGTTGGTCGGAATTTTCTGACGCATCGGTGAGCTGGCCACAGCCGCAAAACCCACTACAGTTACCCGGTAACGGCCAACTGCATTTCAGTGGCAGCGCGCCCGAAGGCCCTTTGTGCATCCGCTATCGCCAAGGTGGCGAAATCATGGAATTGCCAGGCCGGGGCCGGCGCGACCTGAAGCGGTTGCTTAATGAACGCGCGGTGCCAGGCTTCATCCGTGGCAGATTGCCGCTGCTGTATCAGGGCCAACAATTGCTGGCTGTGGCCAACCTGCCGGGGCTTGCGGCAGGTGGCGGTACCGGCTGGCAATTACATTGGATGCCACCAACCTGCGATCAAGGTTTGAGCTGATAGAGCCTTTCCGGTAGACTACGCTCCCTTCTTGATACAACTTCTGTGGATTCGCCTGAATCGCAGCAGTTGCCGATTACCAAGCAGTCTTTGCTGGGCGATTCCAAAAAATGTGTAGCGATCAACGTACCGGTGCTTCATTGCTGGTCTGTCACAACGCGGCGGTTTTTTTGAAAGGTGCACTGTGATTAATGCAGGTGATCGGGGGCTTCGGCCTTCCTTCGCTTTCCCCGGCGGCTCGGACCGCTTTAACGCAGACTTCTAGGGTTTTTCATGACGCGCTACATATTCGTCACGGGCGGTGTTGTTTCTTCATTGGGGAAAGGCATTGCCTCCGCTTCATTGGCGGCCATCCTGGAGGCGCGGGGACTTAAGGTCACCATGCTCAAGCTGGACCCGTACATCAACGTTGACCCGGGCACCATGAGCCCGTTCCAGCACGGTGAAGTGTTCGTCACTCACGACGGCGCCGAGACCGACCTGGACCTGGGCCACTACGAGCGGTTCATCCGCACGACCATGACCCAGAACAACAACTTCACCACCGGCCGTGTCTACGAGCACGTGCTGCGCAAGGAGCGCCGTGGTGACTACCTGGGTGCAACCATCCAGGTGATCCCGCACATCACCGACGAAATCAAGCGCCGCATCATCAAGGGTGCAGGCGATGCCGACGTGGCGATGGTCGAGATCGGTGGCACCGTAGGTGACATCGAGTCCCAACCGTTCCTCGAAGCCATCCGCCAGTTGCGTTTCGAAGTCGGCGCCAAGCGCGCGATGCTGATGCACCTGACACTGGTGCCCTACATCGCCACCGCCGGCGAAACCAAAACCAAGCCTACCCAGCACTCGGTCAAGGAACTGCGTTCCATCGGCCTGCAGCCGGACGTGCTGGTGTGCCGCTCCGACCACGCGATCGACATCGCGTCCCGTCGCAAGATCGCCCAGTTCACCAACGTTGAAGAACGTGCGGTGATTGCCCTGGAAGACGCCGACACCATCTACAAGATTCCGGGCATCCTGCATTCCCAGGGTCTGGATGATTTTGTCGTCGAGCGTTTCGGCCTGCAGTGTGGTGGCGCCGATCTGTCCGAGTGGGAAGCCGTGGTCGACGCCAAGCTCAACCCTGAGCATGAAGTCACCATCGCCATGGTCGGCAAGTACATGGAACTGCTGGACGCCTACAAGTCGCTGATCGAAGCGATGAGCCACGCGGGCATCAGCAACCGTACCAAGGTCAACCTGCGCTACATCGACTCCGAAGACATCGAGAACCAAGGCACTGCGCTGCTGGAAGGTGTTGACGCCATCCTGGTTCCGGGCGGCTTCGGTCTGCGTGGCGTGGAAGGCAAGATCACTGCCGTCCAGTACGCTCGTGAGAACAAGGTGCCGTACCTGGGTATCTGCCTGGGCATGCAAGTGGCGGTCATCGAGTTCGCCCGTAACGTGATGGGCTGGAAAGACGCCAACTCCACCGAGTTCGATCGCACCAGCGGCCACCCGGTCGTGGGCCTGATCACCGAGTGGGAAGATGCCACCGGCGCCGTCGAAACCCGTACTGAAACCTCCGACCTGGGCGGCACCATGCGTCTCGGCGCGCAGGATTGCCTGCTGGAGCCGGGGTCCTTGGTTCACGATTGCTACGGCAAGGACGTGATCGTCGAGCGTCACCGTCACCGCTACGAAGTGAACAACAACCTGCTGCCGAAAATCATGGAAGCCGGCCTGAAAATCTCCGGTCGTTCCGGTGATGGCGCACTGGTTGAAGTGGTTGAAGCACCGGATCATCCATGGTTCGTGGCTTGCCAGTTCCACCCGGAGTTCACATCGACCCCGCGCGACGGCCACCCGTTGTTCAGCGGCTTCGTTAAAGCAGCACTGACGCAACATCAGAAGAAGGCGTAAACCTGATGGCCCAGAAGATCATTCGCGTAGGCGATATCGAGATTGCCAACGACAAGCCCATGGTGCTGTTCGGCGGCATGAACGTGCTGGAAAGCCGCGACATGGCGATGCAGGTCTGTGAAGAGTACGTGAAGGTGACCGAGAAACTCGGTATCCCTTACGTGTTCAAGGCCAGCTTCGACAAGGCCAACCGTTCGTCCGTGACCTCCTATCGCGGCCCGGGCCTTGAAGAAGGCATGCGGATCTTCCAGGACATCAAGCAAGCCTTCGGCGTGCCGATCATCACCGACGTCCACGAGCCTGAGCAGGCTGCCGTGGTCGCCGAGGTGTGCGACATCATCCAGTTGCCGGCCTTCCTGTCGCGCCAGACCGACCTCGTGGTCGCCATGGCCAAGACCGGCGCTGTGATCAATATCAAGAAAGCCCAGTTCCTCGCACCCCAGGAAATGAAACACATCCTGAACAAGTGCGTGGAAGCGGGCAACGACCAGTTGATCCTCTGCGAGCGTGGTTCTAGCTTCGGCTACAACAACCTCGTGGTGGACATGCTCGGTTTTGGCATCATGAAACAGTTCGAATACCCGGTGTTCTTCGACGTGACCCACGCGCTGCAAATGCCCGGTGGTCGTGCCGATTCCGCTGGCGGGCGCCGTGCCCAGGTATTGGACTTGGCCAAGGCCGGCATCAGCCAGTCCCTGGCAGGCCTGTTTCTGGAAGCTCACCCAGACCCGAATAACGCCAAGTGCGACGGTCCATGCGCCCTGCGCCTGGACAAGCTGGAGCCATTCCTGGCCCAGTTGAAGCAGTTGGATGACCTGGTCAAGAGTTTTCCGACGGTAGAGACCGCGTAAGCGTCGTTTCTCCGGTAGACTTTCCCTCGTTTTACGCTCAGGCCTGCGGGCCTGAGCCTTGTCGCCTGCAAGCCTGCCCTGTTGTTCCACCCTTGCGGTCGGTCAAAAGATTTCCTTCAGCTGCGTCGTTTTCGTCAACTTTGGAGTGTTTACAACAATGGCAAAAATCGTCGACATCAAAGGTCGTGAAGTTCTCGACTCCCGTGGCAACCCTACCGTCGAAGCCGACGTGCTTCTCGATAACGGCATCATCGGTAGCGCCTGCGCGCCGTCCGGTGCTTCCACAGGTTCCCGCGAAGCACTGGAACTGCGTGATGGCGACAAGAGCCGTTACCTGGGCAAGGGCGTACTCAAGGCAGTCGCCAACATCAATGGCCCGATTCGTGACCTGCTGCTGGGCAAGGATCCTCTGGACCAGAAAGCCCTCGATCACGCGATGATCAAGCTCGACGGTACCGAAAACAAAGGCAGCCTCGGCGCCAACGCCATCCTCGCCGTGTCCCTGGCTGCCGCCAAGGCTGCTGCGCAGGACCAGGACCTGCCGCTGTACGCCCACATCGCCAACCTGAACGGCACCCCGGGTGTTTACTCGATGCCGGTTCCGATGATGAACATCATCAACGGTGGCGAGCACGCTGATAACAACGTCGACATCCAGGAATTCATGGTGCAGCCGGTTGGCGCCAAGACCTTCTCCGAAGGCCTGCGCATGGGCACCGAGATTTTCCACCACCTCAAGGCTGTACTGAAGGCCCGTGGCCTGAGCACTGCAGTGGGTGACGAAGGTGGTTTCGCACCGAACCTGGCGTCCAACGAAGATGCACTGAAAGTGATCTCCGAAGCCGTGGCCAACGCTGGCTACAAGCTGGGCACCGACGTGACCCTGGCCCTGGACTGCGCGGCCAGCGAATTCTACGAAGACGGCAAGTACAACCTGTCCGGTGAAGGCCACGTATTCACCTCCGAAGGTTTTGCCGACTACCTGAAGGGCCTGACCGAACGCTACCCGATCATCTCCGTTGAAGATGGCCTGGACGAGTCCGATTGGGCTGGCTGGAAAATCCTCACCGACAAGATCGGCGAGAAGATCCAACTGGTAGGCGACGACCTGTTCGTGACCAACACCAAGATCCTGAAAGAAGGCATCGACAAGAAGATCGCCAACTCGATCCTGATCAAGTTCAACCAGATCGGCACCCTGACCGAAACCCTGGAAGCCATCCAGATGGCCAAGGCTGCGGGCTACACCGCCGTGATCTCCCACCGCTCCGGCGAAACCGAAGATTCGACCATTGCCGACCTGGCTGTGGGCACCTCGGCAGGGCAGATCAAGACCGGTTCCCTATGCCGTTCCGACCGCGTTTCCAAGTACAACCAATTGCTGCGTATCGAAGAGCAACTGGGCAGCAAAGCCAAGTACAACGGTCGCAGCGAGTTTCGCGGCTGATTGTTAAATGGTAAAAGGTCAGCGGATTACGTCGGAAAAATCACGGCAGCGTGAATTTCGGCGCTAATCTCATGGCTATCAAGCACAAGCCTGGTTATTCCAGGCTTCGTGCTATCAGTTGCTTCAAAAGTTTTTGCATGGCTGTCTTTTTTCACTGGATACCCGATATTCGATGCGCAGTCCCAATTGGTTGTTCCTCGTCTTGCTCTTGCTGCTGGCTGGCCTGCAGTACCGCCTATGGGTGGGGAATGGCAGCTTGGCGCAGGTCACCGAACTGACCCAGCAAATTGCCGCACAGCACGCCGAAAACGAGGTGTTGCTGGAGCGCAATCGCGTGCTCGATGCCGAAGTGCTTGAATTGAAAAAAGGCATGGAGACCGTTGAAGAGCGGGCTCGCCATGAGTTGGGCATGGTCAAGGAGGGCGAGACCCTCTACCAGTTGGCCCAATGAGCCTTTCGTCACCGGCCTTCTGGGCCGTGATTCCTGCCGCGGGCGTGGGTGCCCGTATGGCCGCGGACCGTCCCAAGCAATACTTGCAGCTGGGCGGGCGCACTATTCTCGAACACAGCCTTGGCTGTTTCCTTGATCATCCGGGGCTCAAGGGGCTGGTGGTCAGTCTCGCTGTCGACGACCCTTACTGGCCGAGCCTGGCTTGCGCCACCGACCCACGCATTGCGCGGGTGGACGGCGGCGAAGAGCGCTCGGGCTCGGTCCTCAATGCCTTGTTGTACCTGCATGGCCAGGGCGCCAGCGATGACGACTGGGTACTGGTGCACGATGCAGCCCGGCCCAATCTCAGTCGCGACGACCTCGACAAATTGCTCGGTGAGCTGGCCAGCGATCCCGTCGGCGGGCTGCTGGCGGTGCCGGCCCGCGACACCCTCAAGCGTGTCGACAAGCAGGGTCGCGTGCTGGAAACCGTTGATCGCAGCCAGATCTGGCAAGCCTACACCCCGCAGATGTTCAGGCTCGGCGCCTTGCATCGGGCCCTGGCTGACAGCTTGGTGTCGGATGTTGTGATTACCGACGAAGCTTCCGCCATGGAGTGGGCCGGGCACGCACCACGCCTGATCGAAGGCCGATCTGACAACCTCAAGGTCACCCGCCCGGAAGACCTTGAATGGCTGCGCCAACGGCGGGCTTTCCAGTCCTGATTGCGGGGCTCAGTCTCTGACCTCTACAAATCCGGGCTGCGCTTTCAGCCCGTCCACCAGTGCCCTGACGCTGTTGAATGGCTGATTGTCGAGGGCCCAGCCCCGAGCAGCGATGGAAAACGTCTCTCCTTGCTGGTTGACCGTGAAGGTCTGGATGTCGCCGCGCCGTGCCCGATACTGGATCTGCGCCGGCATGTCTTCGCGGGCTGCCGACAGCAGGAATTGCCCCGGTCGGATCAGTTGAGTTTGTGGGGTCTTTGCCACTTGACTGTGTGAAGGCCCGGGTTGCCCCAACGGAGTTCGGTGCAGCGTATTGGGGTCTACCCGCAAAACTAAATCGGCCTTGACCGTCGCATCACCCCTACCGATGCCGAGGCTTAACGAGGATCCCGCATCAACCTCAATCCCCAGCCGCACCCCATCCGTTGTGTCTTTGACGCGCAGGCCAATACTTCCGGTCAACTCGGCAAGTCCCGGGACGCCTCGGAAGGTATTGGTATGACTGTTACCCACCAGTGCAATCCATTTTCCCGGGCGACGTTTGGTCGTCTGGAACCATTGAATTACCTCGGCGGCATAAAAATTCATCAACTGCTGGCGCAGGGTGCCATCGGCGTTGGGCATGCCCTTGATCATGTAACTGGCCGTGCAATCGATGGGCTGGATTTTGATCCCGGCGTCTCGGGCCTTGATGATGACGTTTTGAAACGAGTAATAAGTGTCTCTGAGCGGCGGGTAGATTGCCTTTAGGTAGTCTTTGAGTTCATCGGACATTGGCGTGCCCTTGGCCCTGTAGAACGCTTTCAATAACGGCAGATGCACGTCCGTCAGTAGATGCTCGAAGTACAGGCGCTTGACGCCTTGGCGAGCGAGTGTGTGCATGTTGTCGATCAGGAATGCCTTGCTCGCCAGGTCACCGTGGCTCTCGCCCACGACCACGCCATCACTGACGTCGAAGAGCTTTTCGATGATGCCTGGTTGCGACTCGCTCAATGCAAAGCTCGGCAGCGGCGGTCTCAGGAGCGAAAAGGGGCGCGAATCGAAAAACGTCGTGGCGTCTTGCGCGAGTTTTTTTCTCTTTTCGAAGAACAGGTTGCGAGTGGCTTTGAACGATTGCAGGCCTGGGCCAAGCGGTTCGTACTCTTCGGTAAATTTACTGCTGTCATGCAACATCCCGGCAAGGGTGTCGCGCATTGACGTGGGCATTTCGTAAGCGCTGTAAAAGGTCACATCGGCGGCGCCACCAAACAGCCGGTAGATTTTTTGCCAGGCATTACGAAAAGGTGCGCCACCACTCAATCCTGCCCGGCGCCATTGAAGGTCAGGGCTTTGGATGGCATACAGCCCGGTCGACTGGATACGTCGCGGGTCTGCCGGGTCACTGATGAAAAGCTCGAAAAGGCCCCAGTCATTTGGCGTTTTATAGGTCATGAACGAGTCACCGTTGATCTTTACGACCTGCAGCCCGCTGGGGTGATGAGCCGGTGCCAGCGTGTGCCCGACAGATTCGGCAATGACGTTGGCGGCTGGTAGCGTACTCACACTGATCTGGCCGTCGGCTTCTCGAACGGCTTTGCCCAGCCTGGCGCGGATTTTGTTCAGTGAAGTGACGGCTTTGCCGATACCGTGGACCACCAACGGCAATGCATTCAAGGCACCAAACGCAATGCGTTCGGTGCCACGTGGTTTACCTTTGATCGCGTCGTCCGCACCTATCGCCATCTCAACGGAGCCGGAGGTTATAAAGCAAAACTCCGCCAGCAAGGCGGTGCCCATCGCCAATGAAATGGGAATCGCCAACAAGCAAGCTTTTTCCAGGGCATCTATGGTCTCGGCTTTGCGAATATCCAGGGGCGAGGTGACGGTAGTTGCCGCCCTCTTTGTAATGCTTGCCCGTACCTGGCGGGCCATGAAGTCGAAAGGGTCGCCGCCCAGTGCCGGGTAAGTCGGGTTGTTGATGTATTGCTCAGGGTCCCAATAGTCGTTGTGCAGCAGGCGGTTGAACAAACCGGATGCCGGGGCGGGTTCAGGAAACAGGCTCATACCTATCAACGCTTCCTCCACGCCGCTGTAGATATATCCGGAGTCGACGGTGTCCGGGTCAAAATAGGCCACCAAGGCTTTGCGTAACGTAGCGTTCTTGGCTGCGCCCACCAGCCACTTCCTCAGGGATGCGGGATTGTTGAACCCGTGGAACGGCGAAGAATTACCCGGGATGTACAGCAATGTGACCTGGCTTTGCTTATCCGTGATAGTGAGGATGGCGGTCGCTTCGGCGTTATGGATGCGCAGTAGCCGCATATCAAGGGTGTTGTCAGGACGGTAGGGTGCCTGCAATTCCTCAAGCGTCAGGTTGCTCAGGTCCTTGTCGGCCGGCATGCCTGCCGCCCTGGCCGCCAACTGCGCCTCGCCCAGGGTCAGTGTCAGTTCTGCGGCCTGATTCAGGTATGCCTCGATAAACGCAGTACGCATCAGCGTCTTGTAGTTTTTCAGGTGCTTGCCCCAGAAGGCCTGTAAAGCCTTGTCGTAGGCCGTATCGAAGTGGCTGACGCGCACGAAGTCTCTGAAGGCCTTGGGCACGATGTCTGATTGGGTACGGCGGTCGTACACCTGGGGATGGCTCTTGTGGTAGATCGCCTCATAACGCATCGGTGGGATCCAGCCTGCGGCAATGAACTCTTCGTTGAACATGGCCGGGATACGGTTATCCATCAGGCGCGGTAGCTCGCTGACAACCTTGAAGTACGGTGCGATGGTGGAAAAACCGGTGGTATTGACCATCCCGCCGGGGGCGACAGGTGCGCTGCAAATCATCGCCTCGGTCAGTGTCATGGATTGGACGATCGCGGCGCTAAAGGGCGCGTGTGGATCATCGGTGTTGTACTCGAGGGTGGTCAGCAGCAGCGCGTCAGGTTCCAGGGTTTCCTGGCTGAGAGGCTGAGCACCCTCGCGAATTAACCGGGCGGCGACTTCGGCGGGTACCGGGAAGTCATTCAGAACCTTGCGGATGAAGTGATTGATGCGTTGGAGCTGCGTAGCTTTGGGGTTCATTGGTATGCCTTTTGGCGCTGTGGGGCAGCGCATATTTGCAGGCAATACCGTATCGAGCGGGCGTTACTTATATGCGGCCGACACCTAGAGATAGACCGGGTTATTGCCCAGGCCTTCTTTAAGGAAGTCCACCAGCTTGCGGACTTTCGGTGACAGATGGCGTTGCTGCGGATACAGCGCCCACACCGCGGTGTTCGGCGGCTGGTGAGCTTCAAGCAGCGAAACCAGGGTGCCACTTTGCAAGGATTCCAGTACGTAATAGTCTGGCAACTGGCAGAGCCCGGTGCCTTGCAATGCTGCGTCCAGCACCGCTTGCCCACTGTTGCAGCGCCAGTTTCCCTGGACCCTTTGGGAAAACTCCCGCCCATCCTGTGCCAGTTGCCAGATATCCGAACTGCCGATCAGGCAGTTGTGCCGGCTCAATTCCGACAAGCTGTGGGGGCGGCCATAGCGCTCAAGATAGGCGGGCGAGGCGCACAGGTACATGCGTCTGGGCGCCAGGCGGCTGGCGACCATCCGCGAGTCGGCTAGACGCCCCAGGCGAATGGCCAAGTCCAGGCCTTCGTGGACCAGGTCGAGTTGGCGGTTGGTCAGCTCGATGTCCACGCGGAGTTGTGGATACAACCCCATGAACCGCGTCACCAGAGGCGCGATAAACCGCTCGCCGTAAGCCACCGCGCAGGTCATGCGCAACATGCCTTTAGGCTCGCTGGCCAGGTCGCCTACGGCGCGCAAGGCTTCTTCGCGACCGTCCTGCAAACGCTGGCAATGTTGCAGGAAGGTCTGGCCGGCTTCGGTCAGCGTTACCTTGCGCGTGCTGCGATAGAGCAACCGCGTTTGCAGCCGCTCTTCCAGCCGCGCGACCTGGCGGCTGATATGGGACGACGACACACCCAAGCGCTCGGCGGCCGCGGTGAATTGGCTGCACTCGGCCACGGCGACGAACTCGTCAATGCCTTCCCAACGGTTTTCCAGCATGCTGATTATCCCTGTACGGCAATAATGTTTTGCTTTTGTCTGGATTATTCATCAGATGAGCATGTTTTACACTGTCGGTCTTACGTTTTTAACCCGATGGAGAAACCGGATGATCAAGTCCCGCGCGGCCGTAGCCTTCGAAGCCAAGAAACCCCTCGAGATCGTTGAAGTGGATGTGGCCATGCCCAAGGCCGGCGAGGTGCTGTTGCGGGTGGTTGCTTCCGGTGTGTGCCATACCGATGCCTACACATTGTCGGGTGCGGACCCGGAAGGCATCTTCCCGTCGATCCTCGGCCACGAAGGCGGCGCCGTGGTTGAAGCCATCGGCGAAGGCGTGACCTCGGTGGCGGTGGGCGACCACGTGATCCCGCTGTACACCCCGGAGTGCGGCAAGTGCAAATTCTGCCTGTCGGGCAAGACCAACCTCTGCCAGGCGATTCGCGCCACTCAGGGCAAAGGCCTGATGCCCGACGGTACTTCGCGCTTTTCCTACAAGGGCCAGCCGATTTTCCACTACATGGGCACCTCGACCTTCTCCGAATACACCGTGCTGCCGGAAATCTCCGTAGCGAAGATTCCTAAAGAAGCGCCGCTGGAAAAAGTCTGCCTGCTGGGCTGTGGCGTCACCACTGGTATCGGTGCAGTGATCAACACCGCCAAGGTCAAGCCGGGCGACACCGTGGCCATCTTCGGCCTGGGCGGCATCGGCCTGTCGGCGGTGATCGGTGCGGTGAAAGCCAAGGCCGGTCGCATCATTGCCGTCGACATCAACCCGGCCAAGTTTGAAATCGCCAAGCAACTGGGCGCCACCGACTGCATCAACCCGAAAGACTACGACCGCCCGATCCAGGACGTGATCGTCGATTTGACCGATGGCGGCGTCGACTTTTCCTTCGAGTGCATCGGCAATGTCCAACTGATGCGTGCGGCCCTTGAGTGCTGCCACAAAGGTTGGGGCGAGTCGGTGATCATCGGCGTCGCCGGTGCCGGCCAGGAAATTGCTACCCGTCCGTTCCAACTGGTCACCGGTCGCGTCTGGCGCGGTTCGGCATTTGGTGGGGTGCGGGGTCGCAGCGAATTGCCAAGCTACGTGGAAATGGCCCAGACCGGCGAAATCCCGCTGGATACCTTCATCACCCACACCATGGGCCTGGAAGATATCAACAAGGCGTTTGACCTGATGCATGAAGGCAAGAGCATCCGCACCGTCATTCACTTCTGAGGTCGGCCATGAGTCTGGAAAACCTGTCGTGCCAGAAAAGCTTCGGCGGCTGGCATAAACGCTACAAGCATCATTCCGACGTGCTGGGTTGCGACATGACCTTCGCCGTGTACCTGCCGCCGCAAGCGGAGCTGGGCGGCAAGTTGCCGGTGCTTTACTGGCTGTCGGGGCTGACCTGCACCGATGAGAACTTCATGCAGAAGGCCGGCGCCCAGCGCATGGCGGCCGAGCTGGGGTTGATCATCGTTGCGCCGGACACCAGCCCGCGCGGCCCCGGTGTGCCGGGTGATCCGGACAACGCCTGGGACTTCGGCCTGGGCGCCGGCTTCTACCTGAACGCTACGCAGGAACCCTGGGCCCAGCACTATCGGATGCATGACTACGTGGTGCAGGAATTGCCGGCATTGGTCGAGGCGCATTTCCCGGCGTCGACCAAGCGCGGGATCAGCGGCCACTCCATGGGCGGTCACGGCGCACTGGTGTGTGCCTTGCGCAACCCGGGGCGTTATCAGTCGGTGTCGGCGTTCTCGCCGATCAACAATCCGATGGATTGCCCTTGGGGCCAGAAGGCGTTCTCCCGCTACCTCGGGGAAGAACGCTCGAAGTGGCGCGAATGGGATGCCTGCGTGTTGATCAGCGAAGCCTCGGAAAAGCTGCCGCTGCTGGTGGACCAGGGCGATCGCGATGATTTCCTGGCCGTGCAGCTCAAGCCTGAAGCCTTGCAGAAAGCGGCCAGGGCGGCCAACCATCCATTGGAGCTGCGCCTGCAACCGGGCTATGACCACAGCTACTTCTTTATCGCCAGCTTCATCGAAGACCATTTACGCCATCACGCGAGCGCTTTGCTCGGTTAATGTGAGGCAAAAGTAGGTAGAATCACGCCCTGAATTAAATCGGGGCGTTTTTTTATGCGTATTGGCCACGGCTATGATGTGCACCGTTTCGCCGAAGGCGATTTCATCACCCTGGGCGGCGTGCGGATCGCGCACCACCATGGGTTGCTGGCTCACTCTGACGGCGACGTTGTGCTGCATGCCTTGAGCGATGCCTTGCTCGGCGCCGCGGCATTGGGCGACATCGGCAAGCACTTTCCGGACACCGACCCTTCCTTCAAGGGCGCGGACAGCCGCGTGCTGTTGCGTCACGTGGTCGGTTTGATCCACGCCAAGGGCTGGAAGGTCGGCAACGTCGACAACACCATCGTCGCCCAGGCGCCAAAGATGGCCCCGCATATCGAATCGATGCGCGCGCTGATTGCCGCGGATCTTCAAGTTGAGTTGGATCAAGTGAACGTAAAAGCCACCACCACCGAAAAGCTCGGGTTTACCGGTCGCGAAGAGGGCATTGCCGTGCACTCCGTTGCCTTGTTGCTGCGCGCATGAATGATCTGCAACTGCTGGGCCCGCGTGCCTATGGCGAAGCCTTGGGCAGCGCTGTTCTGAAGGCCACCGCTGAAGATTTCCAGGTGGATGAAGTGCTGGATATCCCGCTGACCGGCGAGGGTGAACACCTGTGGTTGTGGGTGGAAAAGCGCGGCCTGAATACCGAAGAAGCGGCACGGCGGATTGCCAAGGCGGCGGGCGTGCCGTTGCGCACCGTCAGCTACGCCGGGCTCAAGGACCGCCAGGCGCTGACGCGCCAGTGGTTCAGCGTGCAGTTGCCGGGCAAGGCTGATCCGGACCTCAGCGGGGCGGAAAACGAGACCCTGAAGATCCTCAAGATCGCCCGTCACAAGCGCAAGCTGCAGCGCGGCGCGCATTCGGCCAATGGCTTTACCCTGCGCCTGACCCAGTTTGCCGGCGATGCCGCGGCCATCGACGCGCGCCTGCAACTGATCGCCAAGCAAGGCATCCCCAACTATTTCGGCGCCCAGCGTTTCGGTCATAACGGTGGCAACGTCGTCGATGCCCGCGACTGGGCCGCGCGCAAGGCCTTGCCGGAGCAGCGCAATGTGCGTTCGCGGCTGCTCTCCACCGCGCGCAGCTTCTTGTTCAATAAAGTGCTGGCGGCGCGAGTGGCCGACGGTTCCTGGCAGCGTGCCCAAGTCGGCGATTTGTTGGCGTTTACCGACAGTCGCAGTTTTTTTCCGGCGGGGGAGGCTGAATGCAGCGACCCGCGCCTGGCGATTCTCGACGTGCATCCCACCGGTCCACAGTGGGGCGAAGGTGATTCGCCGGCGTCGGGGGCAACCTTCGCTCTGGAACAGGCCATCGCCGAGGGTGAACCCGACCTGCGGGATTGGCTGGTGAATGCCGGCATGAGCCAGGAACGTCGCATTCTTCGACTGCCCATTGGCGGGTTGACGTGGCATTATCCCGAACCTGACATTCTGCAATTGGAATTCGTCCTGCCGGCTGGATGCTTCGCCACTGTCTTGGTGCGCGAGCTTGTAGATCTGGTGCCGGTGGGGCAGACGGACAGCCCATGCGTATTCTGATATCTAACGACGACGGGGTCACCGCACCCGGCCTTGCCGCGCTTCATGCTGCGCTGGCAGATTACGCCGAGTGCGTGGTGGTTGCCCCGGACCAGGACAAAAGCGGCGCCAGCAGTTCGCTGACGCTCGACCGTCCGTTGCACACACAGACGTTGCCCAACGGCTTTATCAGCGTGAACGGCACGCCGACTGACTGCGTGCACCTGGCGATCAACAGCTTGCTTGTCGAGGAGCCGGACCTGGTGGTTTCCGGGATCAACCTGGGGGCAAACCTGGGCGATGACGTGTTGTATTCCGGTACCGTTGCGGCGGCCCTTGAGGGGCGCTTCCTGGGCCGGACCTCGTTCGCGTTTTCGCTGGCGTCGCGTCAGTTGGACAACCTGGAGACAGCGGCCTATTTCGCCCGCAAGCTGGTGGAGGCCCATCACAGCCTGGATTTGCCGCCGCGTACGGTGCTTAACGTCAACTTCCCGAACCTGCCTTTTGAGCATATTCGCGGCTTCAAGCTGACCCGCCTGGGCCACCGTTCCCGCGCCGCGTCACCGCTGAAGGTGGTGGACCCGCGTGGCAAGGAAGGTTACTGGATTGCCGCTGCCGGCGATGCCGAAGACGGCGGCGAAGGCACGGACTTTCATGCGGTGATGCAAGGTTATATTTCGATTACTCCGTTGCAGCTTGATCGCACCTTCAGTGATGCCTTCAGTAGTCTCGATGGCTGGCTGGAGGGTGTGCTCTGATGGCGCGCGAACAAGACGACCTGCTGCGCCGGGGCATCGGGATGACCTCCCAGCGCACCCGCGAGCGATTGATCCAGCGGCTGTATGAAGAAGGGCTATCCAACGCCCAGGTGCTGGAAGTCATCCGGCGTACCCCGCGGCATCTGTTTGTCGATGAAGCCCTGGCGCACCGTGCCTATGAAGACACAGCACTGCCCATCGGCCACAACCAGACCATCTCCCAGCCTTATATGGTGGCGCGGATGAGTGAGTTGTTGCTGGCGGCGGGCCCGTTGGACAAGGTGCTGGAAATCGGCACCGGCTCCGGCTACCAGACGGCCGTGTTGTCGCAGCTGGTTGAGCGGGTGTTTTCCGTGGAGCGCATCAAGGTGTTGCAAGACCGGGCCAAGGAACGCCTGGTGGAGTTGAATCTGCGCAACGTGGTGTTCCGCTGGGGCGATGGTTGGGAAGGTTGGCCGGCGCTGGCGCCGTACAACGGCATTATCGTCACGGCGGTGGCGACCGACGTGCCCCAGGCGTTGCTCGATCAACTGGCTCCGGGCGGGCGCCTGGTGATCCCGGTGGGCTCCGGCGAAGTGCAACAATTGATGTTGATCATTCGCGAGGAAGAAGGCTTTTCCCGGCATGTGCTCGGCGCCGTGCGTTTTGTCCCGTTGCTTAACGGCCCGCTGGCCTGATCAATTATTCCTGGGTACTGAATTCTATTGCCGGGTATGTGTCTTACAGCGGGGTCTATTGAGTCAACGTGACCCGCCGTGGGAATTAAACATGATGAAAATTTCTTTAGAATCGTGTTTCCAGTAAAAACCCAACGGCCAGTTATACTTGCGTCATATTTCAAGCCTGATACAGGCGTTCATAGTCAGCCACCACAAAGGGAGCGGCGGGTGAGTCTCACGGTCATTGCACAGCGTATGAGTCAAACAAGCTTTCAGCGACTGGTGATTGGCCTTGTCTTGAGTTCCTTGCTGGCGGCTTGTTCAAGCACGCCATCCGGTGGTGCACGGGTGGTCGACCGCAATAATGCGGTGCCGCAAAAACCTACCGTTACTACCGGGCAATATGTCGTTCGCAAGGGCGATACGATGTTCTCGATCGCTTTCCGTTATGGATGGGATTACAAGGCGCTTGCTGCTCGTAACAATATTCCTGTGCCCTATACGATACATCCAGGTCAGACCATTCGTTTCGATGGGCGTACCGGTTCAACACCGACCGCTGTCGTCACAAACACGGCTTCTTCGCCATCGTCGTCGAGCAGAACCACAATCATCACCCGGCCTGCAGGCACCGCCGCGCCTGGCGTTGCGAGCAAGCCGGCACCTGCGCCGATGCCGCCTGCAGGGCCTGCGCCTACCGGTTGGGGATGGCCTTCAAATGGCATTCTTATTGGAAAATTCTCTTCAAACGGTAGTTTGAATAAAGGCATTGATATCGCCGGAGATTTGGGACAGCCTGTTTTAGCTGCGTCTGATGGGACAGTGGTGTACGCCGGGAGTGGTTTACGGGGCTACGGCGAGCTGGTCATCATCAAACACAGCGATACCTACGTCAGTGCTTACGGTCACAACCGCAGGCTGTTGGTTCGGGAGGGGCAGCAGGTCAAGGTCGGACAGACAATTGCCGAGATGGGGTCAACTGGTACAGACCGGGTGAAACTGCACTTTGAGATTCGCCGCCAAGGGAAGCCTGTTGATCCGCTGCAATTCCTTCCCCGTCGTTGATGTGTTGCACAGCCTGTTCCCTCGCGTAGAAGGAACAGGCTCCAGCGTTGCCAAGGATAAAGGCGTCGCTTGAGCTTGAGGTCGAACTCACCAAAGGACTATAACAATGGCTCTCAGTAAAGAAGCGCCGGAGTTTGACATCGACGATGAGGTTCTCCTTATGGAGACCGGCATTGCTACGGAATCGATGTCGAATGAGGGACCTGCTGTACCTTCAGTTCGCACCAAATCCAAGAACTCCACCGCGTTAAAGCAACACAAGTACATTGATTACACACGGGCGCTCGACGCGACCCAGCTGTACCTCAATGAAATCGGCTTTTCCCCTCTGCTCACACCCGAAGAAGAAGTCTTTTTTGCGCGCTTGTCGCAAAAGGGCGATCCGGCTGGGCGCAAGCGCATGATTGAAAGCAACCTGCGGCTGGTGGTGAAAATCGCCCGACGCTACGTCAATCGTGGGCTGTCCCTGTTGGACTTGATCGAGGAAGGCAATCTCGGCTTGATCCGGGCGGTGGAGAAGTTTGACCCTGAGCGGGGTTTTCGTTTTTCAACCTACGCCACCTGGTGGATTCGTCAGACCATCGAACGGGCGATCATGAATCAAACCCGCACGATCAGGTTGCCGATCCATGTGGTCAAAGAGCTCAACGTCTACCTTCGGGCGGCGCGTGAGCTGACACAAAAACTCGATCATGAACCTTCGCCTGAAGAAATCGCCAACCTGCTGGAAAAACCGGTGGGAGAGGTCAAGCGCATGCTCGGTCTCAATGAGCGGGTGTCTTCAGTCGATGTCTCGCTGGGTCCGGATTCGGATAAAACCCTGCTGGACACCCTG
Organism: Pseudomonas sp. SED1; assembly: GCF_034044025.1. Taxonomy (NCBI): domain Bacteria; kingdom Pseudomonadati; phylum Pseudomonadota; class Gammaproteobacteria; order Pseudomonadales; family Pseudomonadaceae; genus Pseudomonas; species Pseudomonas sp. SED1. The sequence continues at coordinate 283 of NZ_JAXCIS010000134.1, read as the reverse complement.
ACTGATGATCGTCCTACGGACCCTTGTGAGCTGCTGCAGGACGACGATCTGTCGCAAAGCATCGACCAGTGGCTTTCGGAGCTGACGGACAAACAGCGTGAGGTGGTGATTCGCCGCTTCGGGCTGCGCGGCCACGAAAGCAGCACCCTGGAGGATGTTGGCCTGGAGATCGGCTTGACCCGTGAGCGGGTGCGGCAGATCCAGGTAGAGGGTCTCAAGCGCTTGCGCGAGATCCTGGAGAAGAATGGCTTGTCGAGTGAGTCGTTGTTTCAGTAAACGACGC